>JANHAI010000098.1 GCA_024464205.1 Candidatus Methanomethylicia archaeon | reverse complement strand
GATGGTTGAGAGCGTAGCAACACTTCCGGACCCTGTCGGCAAGACGACCTATTCGTGCAAGCTTGATGAATGCTTGGATCTCTATAAAGTGACAGTACCTTTCGGTGTTATAGCAGCAATCTTCGAAGCGCGCCCTGATGCACTGCCACAGATAGTCGCATTGTGCATAAAGTCAGGCAATTGCGTTTTACTCAAAGGTGGCTCAGAAGCCGCAGAATCCAACAGGATGATGTTTAGTTTGATGGAGTCTGCACTCGTGAGGGAAGGAATACCTAAGGGGGCAATTCAGCTTATCGAGGGTAGGGAGGCCGTATCTGCGCTTCTCAAAATGGAGGACCAAATCGATTTGGTGATTCCTAGAGGTAGCAACGAGTTTGTAAAATACATACAGGCTAATACGCGGATACCCGTCCTCGGTCACTCGTCTGGGATATGCCATATCTTTGTGGACAAGGACGCAGATCCAGATAAAGCCATACGGATTTGCCACGATGCGCGCGTCCAGTATCCTGCAGCTTGCAACGCAATGAAAATACTTCTGATGGACCGCCAAATCGCTCCGTCATTACTCCCAAGGATCGCCGAAAAAATGATCTTGAGCGGCGTCAAACTAAAAGGATGCCAAGAGGCTGTACGCATTCTTTCTGACGCGGGAATGCCGATAAGTGCTGCTGACAATAAAGATTGGGTAACGGAGTATCTCGAGCTTGTTTTACCTATCAAAATAATTGCGGGTGTTGAGGAAGCAATCGCCCATATCAATAAATTCAGTTCACACCATACAGACGCCATCATAACTGAAAACGCCGATAATGCGAAACGATTCTTGTCCATGGTAGATTCATCGACAGTAATGGTCAATGCGTCAACCCGATTTAGCGATGGTTACCGGTATGGCCTCGGAGCTGAGGTTGGGATATCGACAAACAAGATTCATGCCAGAGGTCCAGTGGGGCTTGAGGGGCTGGTCACGACCAAGTATCTTCTTATCGGTTCAGGTCATATAGTAGGTGACTATGTGGGCCAAAACGCACGGCGCTTCGTTCACGCCCCCCTCGGATCCGATTTTTTGGTGAGGATGAAAAAATGGTAAGAAAGTTGGGAGTCATAGGCTATGGTAAGATGGGGTCCGCCTTAGTTAATGGGGCGATAAAGGCAGGTGTCCTTTCTGCAGAAATGACCGGAGTATACGAGCTCTCGCCCGAAAGACAGGTAGCGGCGCAGAAGGCTGGTCTATCCTTGCTTTCAGACTTAGGCGAACTTCAAAATTATGATTCAATTCTCCTTGCAACAAAACCAAAAGAAATCCCGAAGATCCTTGACAGACTGAAATGGTGTATGGTTGAGGGAAAGGCGCATTACATATCAATAGCTGCTGGGATCAAAATCAATACTTACCTCTCGCGATTAGGTCAGAACGCAAGAGTTACGCGCGTGATGCCAAATATTGCCGCGTCAGTTAACCAAGCCGCATCAGTTTACATTCACAGCAAAGCTGTTACCAAGGCTGACCGGGAGTTTGTCTCTTCCTTCTTGAAAGGGGTCGGAATGGCGATATCCATTGAAGAAGAATCCCTAATCGACACCATAACTGGAATCAGCGGAAGCGGTCCCGCATACTTCTTCCTTTTAATGGATATCATGGTGAAGGCAGGGGTCGACGCTGGGATCCCAGAAGATCTTGCAAGGACCCTCGTCTCTCAGACGTGTTTGGGCGCTGGGTCAATGGCTCGTGAATCTTCTGATCGCCTAGTGGATCTGATTAGGGCGGTCGCTTCGCCTGGCGGCACGACAGAGGAGGCGTTAAAGGTGATGGAATCTAGGGGCATCTCAAAAATAATTTACGATGCAATCGTGGCTGCCATTGAGAAATCTAAAAAGATGAATTACTCTTGAGAGGCAAACCTTAAGATTGCTACAATGCCCCCAAAAGAGTTTAGGAGCATCTTCCCTTCGTCAGTCTCAGTAGAAATTACCTCGACTTTGGCGTTTGTTGATTCAGCAAGCGCTCCGAGCTCTTCAACAATACTCTTGCTCTCGACCTCTTCCATAATTGTGCCGCATTTGGGGCACTGCTCCCTGCCAGATTTTGATAGCATCTGGCTCTTTGAGTAGGTGACTTCTTTCTCCTCATTGCAGGAGGCGCATCTGTATTTTACCCTAAAGGAATCGAGGCCAGAGGATAAAATCATGGTCTTCACCATTCCCTTGGACAACTTGTCCCTCACCTCTTTTTCCCCATAAGTCACCTGATTTGGGCTTTTAGCCAAGAGGTACAGGAAATTCTGGACCAATTTTTTCTCCTTTAGGAACTCGACGTTCTTAAGCGCCTCTTGGGACTTTTCTATCAGCTCGTATACTCCTGGCTCTTCAGTGTACCCCAAATCCTCTACAGCTAGCACCTTCTTCTGTAGTTGATAGTGTAGAAACTGGCCGTTGTAGAACTCGTCCTTCGTTGGTCCAGGACCACCTATTATGATCCCCTTCAGGTTCTCGATAGGAAGAAATATCTTCTCTGCATGCTCAGCCACTCTTTTGTAGAACTCGTGAGCCGCTATCTCAACCAGTCGTTGAAAGCGCCGTGCCGACTGCCCGCCTGCGTCGTGCTTACTTGGTGCGCCCGAAGTAATTGTCTCCACTATGTCGAGCCTTCTTCCTTTCAATAGTGCAAAGGTGGCGTCGCTCCTGTCCAGAACTATTAACCCGTAGACATCCTTCTCAGCCAGCATCTCCTTAATAGGGTCCAGATAGAATTTGGAATCGCACCTGTAAAGATAAAGGTTAATCGGCTCAGGCGGCTCAATCACATAGGTCTCCATCTTCTCAGTCCCAGGTCCGGCCCTTGGTATCGCCCCACAGAAGATCACCAGCCCGTTCTCAGGTGGCATCCTGAACAACTTCAGCTTTTGCATTATGCACTCAATTGCATCTTGGACATTTTTCCGGGTCGACTTCGACTTTATGTTGGCTGAGGTGCCGTATTCCTCTCTGAGGTTAGTCATTGCATCAGAGATCTGCCTTCCAGGCGGGATGTACTGCGATATCAGTTCTGTGGCCTTGCCCTCTTTAGACTCGAGCTCTTCCACGATTCTCTTTAATCTATATAGCTCAAGAGAGCTCCTCTTAGCCTCAGGCAACTGATGTAACCTCTGAAGTATCGAAACATTCAACCTATATATGACTTACACTATAAAAATCGCTGGGTGGGGACGTTGAAGGTCACAATAAAGCTGAGCGGCCACATATTATTCCCTGACCTGACCTCTATGCCTGACCTCAAACCCTATGTGCGTGCGATAGAGCAATTGAAGGGTCGAGGTCATTGTGTCTTCATCGTCGTTGGTGGTGGCGAACCGGCGCGCCATTATATTAAAATGGCAAGGGAAAATGGGGCTGATGAATCTACGTGCGATCAAATCGGAATATCGATAGCAAACCTCAACGCAAAAATCTTCTCCAAGGCTTTGGGGGATCTTGCTTGCCCATTCATCCCAAAAGATTTTGATGAGCTAGAAAAGGCGCTTGCTACAGGGAAGATCGTATTGATGGGGGGGCTTCAACCCGGTCAATCCACCAACGCTGTTGCCGCCGTATTGGCTGAAAGATCCGGCTCTGAGCTATTCGTGAACACAACTACCGTGGATGGCGTCTACTCAAGCGACCCAAGAAAGAATCCGGATGCTAAAAAGTACAAAAAAGTCACTATTGCCGAGTTGGAGAAGATACTAGATTCATCAGGCGTAAAGGCTGGGGAGTACGACCTGATCGATTCTGTTGCCCTTAAGATAATACGGCGCTCTAAAATAACGACAAAAATAATAGATGGCAGAGACCCAATGAATGTCTTGAAGGCTGTGGAAGGAAAGGAAGAAGGCACAATTGTAATCCCATGATGGTGTAGAAAATGTCAAAAAAATTTGAAGAAAAATGGGGTCCCCATTCGCACTGCGTAATATGTGGCATCGCTATCCCTGAAGGGGAAAAATTATGCTCAGAGATCTGCAAGGCGAAATATAAGGAAGAAGAAGAGAAATACAAGAAACAGCAGAAATTCAGCTACCTCTTTATTGGTATCATGGGCGCAGTTGTAGTGATCATGTTCTTGCTTTCCTATGTCTATGGGTAATCCATCAATTAAATGGATTAGCAATTGTTAAATATGTCCGAGCAAACTCTTTCTTTGTGCGGGGATCCCCTAGCCAGGTCAAAGGGGAAGGACTCAAGATCTTGATTTAAAGATGGGTTATCCTTTGTCGAAGGACTTCGAGGGTTCAAATCCCTCTCCCCGCACTTAATCTTCTAAAGGGATCGCTAAACTAATGCTGATTGATATTCATTCTCCCTTGATCATTGTTAAGATCATCTTAAATCTCTTGGCGGCGAAGACTGCATGTGGCTTGTTCGCTGGCATTACTATCGAATCACCTTGCGAAAGCACGTGCCTCTTTCCTGAAATGGA
>JANHAI010000097.1 GCA_024464205.1 Candidatus Methanomethylicia archaeon | reverse complement strand
CCTGCCACAGTTGAGAAGTTGAAGGCTGCAGGCATTATGAGCGTGGAGGCGTTGGCGGTCGCTCCGACAAGGCAGCTAATTGAGATTGCTGATCTTACCGAAGAAAAAGCTTCAACAATAACCCGCAACGCAAGGGCGCTTCTCAATATAAAATTTTCAACAGCGAAAGACGTCCTATCAAAGAGAAACAATATAGGCTACTTGACGACCGGCTCAAAAGCTATAGATACACTTCTAGGGAAGGGCTTGGAAACTCAGGCTCTGACAGAGCTGATAGGCGAATTTGGCTCGGGAAAGACCCAGTTGTGCCATGAAATGTGCGTTACTGTCCAGCTGCCATTAGACAGAGGCGGTCTTGGCGCAAGGGCGCTCTATATTGACACAGAAGGCACATTTAGGCCCGAGAGGATAATAAACATAGCAACCGCATTCGGTTTAAACTCTGATGATGTTCTTAACAACATAATATACGCCCGCGCTTTCAACTCTGACCACCAGATGCTCCTGGCTGAGGAAGCGTTCACTCTTGTGCCTACAAACAATGTGAGACTCGTAGTAGTGGATTCGGTCATCACCCATTTCCGTTCTGAATATCCAGGAAGGGAATCCCTTGCTCCTAGGCAGCAGAAACTGAACCGCCACATACACCAGCTCCTCAGGATGGCTGACATCTACAATGCAGCCGTGGTGCTTACGAACCAGATACAGGCGACGCCTGATGTCTTCTTCGGGAACCCAAACAAGCCTGCAGGCGGGAACATACTCGCCCATGGATCGACATACAGGATATGGTTGAGGAAATCCAAGGAGAACCGCAGAATAGCGAGGATAATCGACTCACCACTGCATCCTGAGAGTGAATGCATCTTTGCCATCACCACAAATGGCATCATTGATGTTGAGGATACGAAGTAATAACCTCATGGATAATCTCATGAGGTTATCTTTTTAGAAATCTCATCAGCCATCTCGGTCGTTGTAGCTTTGCCCCCAAGGTCATAAGTCAGGGCTTTGCCCTCAGAGAGCGTCTTCATAACGGCATCTTCTATCTTTCTTGCCGCATAATCCTCTCCGAGCCAGTCCAGCATCAGCTTTGCAGCCAGTATCATGGATGTTGGGTTGGCAATATTTTTGCCTGCATGTTTAGGGGCAGATCCATGGATCGGCTCAAATAGTCCATACCTGTCGCCAACATTTGCTCCCGCAGCCATCCCGAGTCCGCCACCAATCTGAGCCGCCTCATCTGAGAGTATGTCACCAAACATGTTAGTAGTTACGATAACGTCAAATTCATGGGGGCGCTTGATAAGCTGCATCGAAGCTGCATCTACGTAAAGTTCCTCGAAAGCAACTTGCGGATAGCGACTTGCCACCTCTCGACAGACATCCCTGAAAAGGCCGTCTGTAACGCGTAGGACATTCGCCTTGTGGACCGCTGTGACTTTCCTCCTCCTTTTCATGGCGTGCTTGAAAGCTGCCTCGGCTATCCTAAGACATCCCTTCCTTGTAATGACGCGCAACGCTACCGTATCCTCGCCAATGCTGAATTCATAGCCTTTGTAGAGGTCTTCTGTATTCTCTCTTACGAACAACATATCTATATCTGGCCGAAGAGACTGCACACCCGGATATGATTTGACAGGTCTCAGGTTTGCATAAAGGTCGAACATGAACCTCAATTTTACTATTACGTCTGCTGCGCTCTCGCCTACGGGTGCCTTAAGGCAGGCATCTGACCCCCTCAAGATGTCTATCGTCTCTTTTGGGAGCGCCTCCCCCCGTCTCTTTAGGCAAAGATCTCCGCCTTCAGCTTCTATGAACTCCATCTGAATGCCCGTCGAATCCTGAAGCGCCGTGAGCACCTTGAGCGTGGCCTGTGTCTGCTCAGGCCCTATCCCATCGCCAGGCATCAAAGCAATCCTATATTTCCTGCTCATAGCTTCCCCTCCCCGAACCTCTTCTTAAGATTCTGCAAAAGGCCACCGTCCTTCAATATGTCTAGAAGAAAACTTGGATAATTTTCCGCAATGAGAACTTTCCCATCCGATTTTCTAACGGTGCCTCTTTCTAGGTCAATCAGTACCTCTTCGCCTTGCGATATTTGGCTATTTGCATCCTTTGCTATTACCACCGGAAGCCCAATGTTTATTGCGTTTCTGAAGAATATCCTCGAAAATGATCTCGCTATGACCGCTCCCACGCCTGCATACTTCAAAGCAAGAGGAGCATGCTCCCTGCTAGAACCGCACCCAAAGTTCTTGCCAGCAACAATGATCCCTCCAGGAGATATCTTTTTGTAGAAATCAGGGATCAAGCCCTCGAGCGCATGTTTGGCCAGATCATCTGGCTCCGTCAGAACCAAATATTTACCTGGCAGTATAACGTCGGTGTCTATATCATCACCAAGTATCCATGCTTTCCCTTTCAATGTGGTCACGATCATCGCCTCCTTAAAAGTGCCCTTGGGTCCGTGAGCTTCCCCTCGATAGCTGTTGCTGCTGCTGTTTCAGGAGATACAAGGTAAACCTTTGCCTTTGTGCTCCCCATCCTTCCTATGAAATTCCTGTTTGATGTGCTGGCGCATGCTTCGCCATCGGCCAAGATTCCCATGTGCCCCCCTAAGCATGGACCGCAATTGGGGTTGCACACTACTCCCCCCGCTTGAATGAAATCCCTCAAGTAGCCCCTCCTTTCGGCCTCGAGGTATATCTGCTGAGATGCGGGTATGACGATCAGCCTAGTGCCTGCCTTGACCTTTTTACCTTTTATTATGGCAGCTGCGCTTTCCAAGTCCTCTAGCCTACCGTTCGTGCACGAGCCTATGAAGACTTGGTCTATCTCCACGTCTCCAACCTCCTCAATCGGCTTAACATTGTCAACCGAATGGGGCATCGCAACTTGGGGCGATAATCGGCCCAATTCAAACTCAAAAGTCTTAGAGTATTCCGCGTCCTCGTCGCTGACGAATGCTCCTGCAGCCCCCCCAGCAAACGCCAGCGTTTTCTTGTCAGGATTAATTATTCCGGTTTTCCCGCCCATCTCTATAGCCATGTTACAGAGAGTGAGCCTGCCATCAATACTCATCTTCTCCACGCCCTGCCCAACGAACTCGACAGCGCAGTATAAAGCACCGTCCACGCCCAACGTTCCGATTATCTTGAGAATGGCGTCTTTTGCGGAGACGCCTATTCCAAATTCGCCATTAAGCATGCACCTTATGGTCTCTGGGACCCTGAACCACAGCTCGCCGGTGAGAAAGACTGATGCCATCTCGGTCGAACCAATCCCAGTCGCAAAGGCGCCTAGCGCGCCCAATGTACAGGTGTGCGAATCAGCTCCTACTACCAGCATCCCTGGCTTCACGTACTTCTCTGCAAGGAGCTGGTGGCACACGCCCTGTCTTCCGACGTCATGAAAATTGATCAATTGGTGCCTTTCTGCATACTCCCTTAACTCCTTGTGGAGCTGGGCTGTAACCGCCGTATTCGCTGGCACCTGGTGATCAAATATAATAACGGCTTTCTCTCGGTCCCAGGGCTTGTCATAGCCAACTTCCTTCAGTACCTTCAGCATGAGCGGCCCAGTCAAATCATGAATCATCGCCAAATCTATCTTCCCAACAACATATTCCCCTGGTTCAACCGTTTTCTTCCCTGAAGCCCTTGCAAGTATTTTTTCCGATATGGTCATCGCCATATTCAGTCCATCCGACATTCTTCGATCATCTAAGCAATTCCCTTTAAAAGAATATCGCAAAAAAAGAGCCCCCCCGCTGGGGGGAATTAATGGTGGGTCAGCTTAAGGCGTCAAGAAAAATCCTAAATGCGTTCTTGAGCTTGCTTCTCAACTTGGCTGCCAAGACAAATGCTATGAGTACAGGATATGCCATGACACACATCCCTGATATGGGGCATGCAGCACATGAGAGCCCGCATGGCGCTGAAAAGAGATAAACGAGGGGCATGGAAGATGCTGCAATTGCGAAGGCTTGGATGCCACGGATCCTATTCCTAAGTTTCTCCATTATGTGGCCCTCCCTCGCTTGAATTTGTAGGCACCATTCAAACAGAGGTTTTGGCACTCCTTGCAATTAATGCAAAGCCCATTCTCTATTGACCCATCTTCCTTGATTGCCCACATGGGGCAAGACACTGTACACTTATGGCAATCCTTGCAGCTCTTGGGGTCATATTCTGTCCTAAAGAAGCTTAATTTTGCCCCTCCTTTATGGATCAGGTTCGAGAGCGCCCCCAGCGGGCAGAAAAAGAGGCACCACCCTCTGCCGCCTACCATAAAGATGCCCCCTATCAAAAGCCAAGACACCAAAACAATTATCGAACCGGTGGACCAATATTCAACGCTACTCGGCTCTCCAAACAGGGCGCTTGCGACATTCTGTAGCACAGATGACGTGCAATACCTGCAGCATACTGTTGAAAGCTCTGTAGATGATGCTATCTTAAGACCGAGCAGCAGAGAAATGGCTATGAACCCTGCCAAAAAGCCATACCTGAGTCCCATT
>JANHAI010000005.1 GCA_024464205.1 Candidatus Methanomethylicia archaeon | reverse complement strand
AAATGCTGGAGCGATTATGTTAGAGCAAGTCGGCACTAATAGCGGTGGTTCTATGCAGAGCTCGGTTCCTGACGATTACAAGAGGCTAATGGATAAGTTCAAGGACCTGACGGTCCTCCAATCCGCTTCTGCGATAATACAGTGGGACATGGAGACTAAGATGCCCCCTGCTGCGTATGGCTTGAGGAGCGAGCAGCTAGCGCTCTTGAGCCAGATCGATCACAGGATGTCCACAGACCCCGAGATCGGTCCCCTCCTGGCGAGGCTTGGCGGGATCGAGGGGCTCGACGCACAAGCGAAGCGGAATGTTTACCTCATAAAGAAGATGTACGACGAGAAGACGAAGATACCAGAGAGCTTGGTGAAGGAGCTCGCAAAGCAGGAGGTCGTGGCATACAGCGCATGGAAGAGCGCAAAGTCCAAGAAGGATTATTCCTTGTTCAGGCCCGAGCTCGAGAAGATATTCGAGCTGAAGATGCGCGTCGGAGAGATACTCATGGGGGTGAAGGGGACAAGGACGGTATACGATGCGCTGCTGGACATCTTTGAGCCCAAAATGACGGCGGATTCGATAGCCGTGACGTTCGAATGCCTGAGGAATGGCCTCAAGTCGGTGATTTCGAAGTACTCAGGCAGGGCGACGGAAGCCGACATTGCGCTCCTCAAGAGGAAGGTTCCGATCGACGCCCAGAGGGAGATCTCGAAGGCGCTCGCAAGGTTCATAGGCTATGAGATAGAGGGGCCAAACGCGAAGGGCAGGATCGACGAGACGGAGCACCCCTTCACGACAGGCTATTACGACGACGTGCGGATAACGACCCACTATTACGAGGAGGACTGCCTCTCGTCTCTCATGTCCGTGCTACACGAGGGCGGGCACGCGATGTACGAGACCTCCCTCCCGCGTGAGTGGATGTACCAGCCGATAGGTTCTGCGTGCTCTTACGGATTCCACGAATCGCAGTCGAGGTTTGTGGAGAACGTCGTCGGGAGGTCGCCTGAGTTCTGGGATTACTTCTTCCCTGAGTTCAACAGGGCAACTGGCGGCGCCTTCTCGGACGCAAGCGCTGAGGCCTTGGCTCGTGCGGTGAACATAGTCAGGCCATCGAAGATCAGGATAGAGGCGGACGAGGCGACCTATGCGATGCACATAATCATACGCTTCGAGATAGAGCAGGCGCTCTTCAGCGGGAAGGTCTCTGTGGCGGAGCTTCCCCAGGTCTGGAACCAGAAGTACAGGGACTACCTCGGCATCGAGGTGGAGAACGACGCGGAAGGGGTCCTGCAGGACGTCCACTGGTCCCACGGGTACTTCGGGTATTTCCCGTCATATGCCCTCGGAAACATATATGCCGGGATGATGATCCCGAAGATCGACAGGGAGGTCCCCAGCTGGAGGGATGCGATAAGGAGGGGGAGCTTCTCCGAGGTCCGGGACTGGCTCAGGAGGAACGTCCACAACCACGGAAACTTGTACGACCCGCCGGATCTCCTGCGGAAGGCTGCGGGCGGGGAGGTGACGCCTGCCCCGTTCCTCTCGTACCTTGATGCGAAGTACTCGAGGGTATACGGGCTCTGAGGACCTACGGACCCCCACTTTCCTATTTTTGATCCACCCGCCCTACCACGGGTTCGACTTTAGGCCGAGCTTGTAGGCCACGAAGTTGGTGAAGAGGTGGATGGGCGGCGTCACGACTATTATGAAGATCACCTGCTCGATCGTGAAGTGGTATATGGGGTAGACGAAGAGGAGGGCGCCTGCGACGAAGTCGAGCTGGTCCAGTATCGGGGCGGGGCCTCCCCTGGGGATCCCCGCCCTCCTCTTTATGAAGGCGCCAACGAGGTCCCCAACGAGGGCGCCTAGGGCGAGAAGGAAGGAGTGGATCGGGTATCCTACGATGGCGCCGGTGAGGGTCCCCATGAACAGCCCTGCACCGAAGCCCTCGAAGGTCTTTCCGTCACCGAGGACTCTCCTCCCGTCCGGCATCGACCTGCCGAAGTCGAGGGGGCGCTTGCCCCTCGCCAGGACAGGGACAGAGTTCGCTATGAAGGCGGGGAAGATGAGGGCGAAGGACGAGAATGCCAGGCTTAAAAGATCGATCATGGCGCGACCCCACCTGCCCCTATGAAGCCCTTCTCGGTCAGCCGGATCACGGCCTCCCTCTTTGGAGGCGGCCTCTCGAGAACGGCCTTCCTGACGTCTCCAAGCGGCCTCTCGAGGCGGACAATCCTGTCGGACCAGTAGCTGAGTATCGCAGGCGCCACTGGCTGGATCCCCTTCCCGTCAAGCTGCATCCTCACCTCGCCAGTTATGAGCACAGAAAGGGCCTTCCTCCTGCAGAGGTCCTTCAGCATGGCGAGCTGGCGGTTGAGCGACTTGTTGACGACGATGTTCTCGTCATGCTCGCCTAGCACCTCCCTGTACCTGGAGGTTATTGTGTCAATAGCGATCACGGCGACCCCTGGCGGCATCTGGTACTCAAGCTCCTCTATGACGCTCTCCTGGGATTCGAAGCTCTTCACTTCCACTACCCAGATTAGGTCGCTTATCGCGTCCCAGCTCCTGCCCGAGATGGCCATTAGGCGCGATACGGGAGGGCGCCCCTCGGTGTAGACCATCGCGGCCCCCTTGCCTAGGGATGCGAAGTTTGACATCACCTGGAACGCGAGGGCGGTCTTGCCAGATCCCCTCTCGCCATAGACAAGGAGGATCTCGCCCACCTCCAGCCCTCCTGAGAGGAGGGAATCGAGCTCCCTGCAGCCTGTGCCGATCCTATTTAAGGTCCGATCAGACATTGTATTATTGACCTCCCGGCGGGTTGGCGAGATTGAGATACATCGGTCTGTTTGCCCGTAATATTAAGGATGCCTACAGCGTTATAAGGGAATTGAGGAGACTCAAGGTGCCATTTGTCCTCTTGGGGGATGGCGACAAGGTCCCGAGGCACGTCAGAGCCGTGATAGGCTGCGGAGGGGCAATGGAAGGGGTCTCTGATGGGCGCTGGGTCGAGTACGGGGGGGATCCAAGGAGGACTGCTCTGAGGGCGCTGAGCCTTGCGACTGGCAAATTGGAGTTTAAAGAGGTCGTCGTCGGTGTCGATCCGGGCAAGAGGGCCGGGATAGCGACGATCGCTGACGGGGAGCTGATCGAGGCTTATGCCGTGCCAGGTGAATCGCTTCAGCGTGAGCTGCTGGAGATCCTAGGGGCTTACCCAGCTTCAAAGATCCTCTTCAGGATCGGGACAGGCATGCCGATGGCGGATTGGATGGAAGGGTTCGCCTTGGCGTGCTCGCAAAGCGGCAATGCGTCAGTCCAGTTCGTGGATGAAGGGGGCGAGAAGCCCCCGACGGGCTTCATGAGGAAGGGGATCGGGAAGGACGCGAAGTCAGCAGTTAGCATAGCGCTCTCGGGCGGGATCACGAGTAGAAGTCGCCGAGCACCCGCCTCAAGGCGCCAGGGGCGTCCTCGACCTGGCGCATCCTCTCTCTGAGCCACACAGGCAGGAACCGCGAGAGGTAGGATGTGCAGAAGCGGTAGTCAAGGAAAACTACTGCCCCGCGGTCGTCGAGGTTTCGGAAGGGCCTGCCGGCTGCCTGCGCAGCCTTGCGCATCGCCGGGAGCACATAGCCGTATTCCCTACCCTTGCCTGGGAAGATCGACTCATAATACTCTATCTGGGCGTTCACCTTTGCCGAGGGTTTGGGGTATGGCACCCCGACTATTACGACTGTGTTCATCTCGTCCCCCGGGTAGTCTTCCCCCTCGCTGAACCTGCCACCCATCACGCCCGCGAGTACAGCACCCCCCTTCTTCGACATCGACTTGAACTCCTCAAGGAGGCGGTCCTGCTCCGTGGACTTCGTCCTCTGCCGCTCCACGTAGAGGGGCTTCCCGACGGCGCGCTCCAGCCCCGCTGCGATTAGCCCCTCGAGGACGCCGTAGGAAGAGCAGAAGACACCGGTGCTCGCGGGTGTTGAGGTTGCAGCCTCGGCTATCTTGGAGACCATCCTGCTGTAGGACTCCTCCCCCCGCCGCTCGTAGAGCGTCGAAACCCCCTTGCATGCCAGGACGAGGGTCTGGTGTTCGCCGAACGGCGACGGCAGTGAGATCTTGAGCGAGTCCTCTGGGAGGCCCATCACCTTCCTGTAGGCCTCAGTGTCCTCGAGTGTGCCTGACATGCTTACAGACGAGGCGGCGTTGTTGATTACCTCCTGGGAAGCTGATCTAGGGTCTAGCGATACTATCTCGAGCACAGCCACATGGCCTTCGCCGAACCCTCCCCTTCCCCGGCCGCCTTCGGCGCCCTTCTGTTCCTCGGCGTGGAGGATGTGGGCGTATTCCCGCTTTGAGGCAGTCTCCTGCCCCTTCAGGAAGAACTCACCAAGCCGGTGGATGTAGGATCGCGGTATCTTCTCCTTCGCCAGCAGGTCGAACTTTATCTTCTCGCCGAAGGCGTGGACCTCTTCAAGGAAAATGGCGGGGCGCTCGTTTATCCTAGCCTCCTTCATGGCCCCCTCAATCATTGTCCCGATGTTGACCAGGCTCTCCCCGCTGCCCATCCCCTTCATTGTGCCTGCGAGGCTCTCTGCGAAGCGCTCGACGTCAGCTTTGCCGTAGTGGGAGGCCTCCTGCGCAGCCATCGAGACGCTGATCGAGGTGATGGAATCGCTCTCGTAGTCGTTCGCTATCTCCGGCAGGTTGTGTGCCTCGTCCAGTATCACGACGTACTGCGAGAGGGACCTTGGCTCGCCCGAAGAGAGTTTCTTCATGAACGGCTCCCTTATCGTCCTGTCGAAGAGGTAGGCGTAGCTGAGCGCGATCACGTCGAGGTGCGGCAGCAGGAGCTTTATCATCTCGTAGGGGCAGAGGTCATTCTCCTTGAGGGTGCAGATTAGCCTGTAGGCTGAGGTCGGCTCGTCGAGGAACTCGTCCCTGAAAGACCGGACGGTCCTGTCCATGTCCTCCATGTTCTCAAAGTAGGGGCACCTGTGGCTCTTGGTTAGGTCCGCGCAGAGCTCGCTGACCGTCTTCGGGTCCCTCGAGAGCCGGAGGACTGCGTCGTTTACGCATGTCTCGGACCTCCCCCTGATAGATATGCCAGATACATTCTCCCTCTTGTTAATCTCAGTGAGCTCCTCGATGACCCTGTCGAGCTCCTTGTAGGTCCTGGCAGCGTAGAGGATCCTCAGCCCCCGCGGCTTGCATGCCTGAATGGCGCCGGCGAGGGAGCCGACCGTCTTCCCGAGGCCACTAGCTCCGTCTATTATGGCGTGTGAGTTCCTGCTTACGGCGTCTGAGATCGCCGAGAGGAGCGCCTCCTGGTTCGGCTTGAATGAGCTGTAAGGGAAATACTTCCAATCAGAGGTGGTCAACGGATCCCCTAGCATGTAGAAGCCCGGATCGCCATTTAAGATTAACTCGGGGAGCTGCGAGGGGGTACTGAATGATGCAAAAAGGTTTTAGTCATCCCCCGCAGCGTTATAATCAATAGCTTCAGGGTGAGTTCTTTGAGTTTGAGGTCGTTCATTGAAGCCGAGAAGGCGATCCCTGGCAACTTCTTGGAGTTCGAGGACGAGGTTTCGCCGACGTACGAGGCGCCGGCCCTGATGAAGGATCACGATGGCGGACCGGTCGTGATGTTCAGGAAGGTAAGCGGGAGCGAGTTCGCTGTGGCTGGCGGGCTCTGCGGGAACAGGGACAGGATATTCCGCGCCATAGGGACCGACCGGGAGGGCTACTACAAGAGTCTCATAGACGCCGTGAACAGGCCGATCCCCCCGAAGATAGTCGAGGAGGGGCCTGTCAACGAGGTCCGCGAGAAGCCAGACCTCGATAAGCTTCCTGCTTTCTTGCATTACGAGAAGGATGCTGGGCGATACATAACCGCTGGGCTCGTGATCGCGAGGGGGACGGACGGGAAGTTCCAGAACGCTTCTATGCACCGCCTCCTTGTCTTGGGGAAGGACAGGCTCGCCATAAGGATCGTCCCAAGGCACCTCTATGCGCTCCACGAGGAGGCGAAGAAGAGGGGGGAGGACCTTCAGGTGGCGATAGCGATCGGGCTCCACCCCGCGGTCCTTGTTGGGGCGAACGCGGGACCGAAGTTCGGCGTCGACGAGCTTGGTGTTGGGAACGCGCTGCTCGGTGGGAGGTTGGAGGTCGTGAAGTGCAAACACGTCTCCGTGACGGTGCCTGCCGAGGCTGAGATCGTCCTCGAGGGCGTGATAAAGTGCGACGAGGAGGTCCCTGAGGGGCCGTTCGTGGACCTCACCGGGACATACGACATAGTCAGGAAGCAGCCGGTTGTCGAGGTGGTCAGCATGATGAGGAGGAAGGGGGCAATATTCCAGTCGATATTGCCAGGCGGGGCCGAGCACAAGCTCCTGATGGGTCTGCCGAAGGAGGCCAGGATGTACGACGCGATCTCTAGGGCGGTCCCCGAGGTGAGGGGGGTGAGGCTGACCCTCGGTGGCTCCTGCTGGTTCCACGCCGTGGTCTCAATCAAAAAGCAATCGGAGGGGGACGGTAAGAACGCGCTGATGGCGGCGTTCGGCTCGAACCCGAGCGTCAAGCACGTCGTTGTCGTCGACGAGGACATCGACGTGGACAACATGGAAGAGGTCGAGTGGGCGATCGCTACCAGGGTTCAGGGCGACGGCGACATCATCATCGTGAAGGGCGCCCGGGGGTCCACACTGGACCCGTCCTCGGATCAGGTCAGGTACCTGACGTCTAAGGTCGGGATCGACGCGACGATCCCATGGGACAAGCCGAGGGAGAAGTTTGAGAGGGCGAGGATACCGCCTAGGGATCGGCAGGGGCGCACGAAGGGCTGATCGGCAGATGCTTCTCACAGGCGAAGAGGAGAGGATGCTATCCGGGGCCGAGGGCAGGGCCGTAGGGAAGGGGATGCAGCTGATCGTGGCTCTCGGCGAGGTCTTCGGGGCAGAGAGGCTCGTCAGGATAACCAGCGCCCAGATAGCGGGCGTCTCTTACGGGAACATAGGGGATGCCGGGCTCGAGCTCCTCGAGGACTGGGCGTCAGCGGGCGCCAGGGTGAGGGTGAAGGCTACGCTAAACCCCGCCGGCATGGACCTCGAGAGGTGGAGGGAGATGGGCGTCGGCGAGGAGTATTACGGGAAGCAGATCAGGATCATAAAGGCGTTCGAGAGGATGGGGGTAGAGACGACTTGCACCTGCACCCCATACCTCGCGGGGAACCTCCCGTCCTTTGGGGATCACATTGCTTGGTCAGAGTCCTCAGCGGTCGTCTATGCCAACTCGGTTCTCGGGGCCAGGACGAACAGGGAGGGGGGCCCTTCTGCGCTCGCCGCAGCCCTGACGGGGAGGACCCCTCTCTACGGTCTCCACCTCGACGAGGGCAGGCGGGCGACGGCGATCGTCGAGGTCGGCGCGGAACTCCGGAGCCCCCATGAGTTCAGCCTTCTTGGCTACGCAGTAGGGATGAGGATGGGCGCAGGGGTGCCTTTCTTCGAGGGCATAAAGAGGGCCGAGGTCGAGGACCTCAAGATACTCTCAGCCGCTCTCGCGGCCTCAGGTGGGATCGGGATGTTCCACATGAAGGGGGTGACGCCGGAAGCCCGATTCCAGGACACGGCCGGGCTCGAGAGGATCCTTGTCTCGGCGCAGGACCTGGAGAAAGCGAGGGAGAGGCTGAGCAGCCACGGCGAGCCAGACCTTGCCTGCATCGGGTGCCCCCACTGCAGCGTCAAAGAGCTCGCAGAGATCGCGAGGATCCTCGAAGGGAGGAGGGTGAGGGCGGGGAAGGGGCTTTGGGTCTGGACTTCGAGGGCAGCCTACGATGAGGCGAAAAGGAGGGGCTACGTCCAGGCGATAGAGGCTGCCGGGGGGAAGGTCTTCGCGGACACATGCATGGTAGTGTGCCCGCTCGAGGCGTCTGGCTTCTCGCATATGGTCACGAACTCCTGCAAGGCAGCCCACTACGTCCCTTCGACGTCCGGGATGGGGGCATCGGTCCGCAGCCTTGAGAGTGCGGTCAGCGAGGTGCTGGAGGGTTGAGCGTGCCCGAGAAGGTAGTGTCAGTGGCTACGTTCAGCGGGAGGGGGATCGCCAGGTTCAGGGGAGAGGGCGAGGCGCTGGTCACGAGGCAGGGCATTTCGTTCTTCGGCGGCGTCGACCCCAAGAGCGGCTTGGTGAAGGAGAAGGGGCATGAGCTTTTCGGCAAGGACATCACGGGCAAGGTCCTTGTCTTCCCGAGGGGCAAGGGGAGCACGGTCGGCTCCTACGTCATTTACCAACTTAAGAAGTCAGGGCACGCGCCTGCTGCGATAATCAACTCTGAGACTGAGGCGATAATAGCGACTGGCTGCATACTCGCGGAGATACCGCTCGTTGACAGGCTCGGTGTAGACCCGACGGAGGCGATAGCGACTGGGGACCGCGTCTCCGTCGATGGTGAGGCGGGGATCGTGAGGGTTGAGAAGGGGCAACGGTATTAAGCATCAGGGGTCAGAATCACCATCGGGATCTAGAATGGAAAGAGACTGGGGAATGATAAAGGACCCCATATTCGGGTACGTCCGCGTCTCGGCCATAGAGAGGGAGGCGCTCGACACCCTGCCCTTGCAGAGGCTGAGGAGGGTGAAGCAGCTCGTTTTCGCCGATTACGTTTACCCAGGGGCCAACCATACGAGGTTCGAGCATTCGCTGGGGGTAATGCACCTCGCGGGTCTCCTCGGGAAGTCGCTCCCGATTGGGATGGGCGACGCCGATGTCCAGAAGATAAGGCTCGCAGGCCTCTTCCACGACCTCGGGCACGGCCCGTTCTCCCACACGTTCGAGCAGCTCCTCATGAGGAAGCTCAACAAGACACACGAGGACCTCACGCCGTGGATCATAAAGGGCACGGAGCTGGGCGACATCCTTTCAAAGAACGGGATGGAGGCGGCCGGCATCGCCGAGCTCGCGGTCGGCAGGGCCCAGAATGAGAGGCAGTTCATGAACCAGATCATCAGCAGCGCTGTCGACGCAGACAAGATGGACTTCTTGGTGAGGGACACCCACCACACGGGGGCAGAGTACGGCAAGGTGGACATCTACAGGCTGATATACACCATGGACGTCGCGGATGAGGCGCTCGCCGTCGACAGCTCATCCCTCGCGACGCTCGAGGCTTTCCTCATCGCCCGCCTCGAGTCCTTCAGGGCCATATACTACCACAAGACGGCGAGGGCTGGGCAGCTCATGCTGGTAAAGGCGATGGAGGCGGCAGACGAGGAGCTCGGCATAACGGCCTTCAAGACTCCGGAGGAGTATTTGGAGATGGACGACTACAGCCTCTGGAGCAGGCTGAAGGGATGCAGGGCCTCAACTGGGATCATGAGGGATCTCGAGAGGAGGAGGCTCCTGAAGTGCGCCTACGAGAGGGAGGTACAGGCAGAGGACAAGTCAGTCACCAGCCTGTTCAGCATCGACAGCGTCAGGCGGCAGGTTGAGGAGGAGATAGCCTCGACCGCGGGCATACCGCCGTCCAGCGTTTACATCGACACTCCGTCGCTTCCATCGATCCCGTATTTCCAAAAGCTCTCTGTCGACCCCATGGAGATACCCGTTATAGACAGGGAGGGCGGGTCGCCGAGGGTCTTCAAGGCCACAAAGCTGTCGAGGACAATAGAGGTGCTGAAGGGGTTCGTCAACATAGTGAGGGTCTACACCAACGCCAACGACCGCGAGAGGGTGAGGGGGGCGTGCGAGCGGGTGCTTGGGAAGCTCCCTGAATCTGTCAGGGTCTCCTATTGATGCCCGAGGCAGAGACGAGCAGGGGGAGGGCGGCCTTCACCACGGCAGTGTGGACTTCGTCTATTGCCATGCTAGCGTCGATCACTTCGTACTTTTTCGTCCTCGCCCTCTGGAGGAAGAGGGTCCTGACCTTGGCCAGGAACTCGGCATTCTCAAAGCGCTCAGGCGGGGAGGGCTTCCTCCTGAGCGAGACCTGGGGGTCTATGTCCAGGATTATCGTGAGGTCCGGCTTGACGGCGTAACGGTTTATCGCGGAGACCCATCTGGGGTTAAGCCCCTGGGCGACCTGGTACGCGAGCGAGGATTCGAGGTAGCGGTCCGAGACCACTATCTTCTTCGCCTCGAGGTAAGGCTTAATGACCTCCTCTGTGTGCTGGACCCTGTCGGCGGCGAAGAGGAGGGCGTCGAGCGCCGGGTGGGGGGCGCCGGAAGCCAGGAGGCGGCGTATGAGGGGCTCAACCTCGCCTCGTGGGTTCGGCTCCTTAGTCTGGACGGCGTCGAAGCCCTTGCTCTTGAGAAGGGAAACGAGCATCTGCGTCTGGGTCGTGGATCCAGCGCCGTCTACACCCTCTATTGCAATGAATACGCCCCTCTTCAGGTCTGGCATGCTCTCATATCTGGAGCGGAGCGATTATATCTTTATCCCCAAAGGGCAGGAGCGACGACGCCAGGCGACGAAAGGGACCATCGGGGGCACCTTTTTATCCCGTCTGGGGAGAAATGAGGGCAGAGGGGGCAGATCTTTGGAGGAGGGGGGGAGAACTGGAAGGGCGCAGGGCACCCTGTCTGACTTCATATGTAAGGGCAGGGATGAAGGGGTCAGCATTGTCGTCGACCGCAGGGAGGGGGGATCAGCGATTGTGGAACTCCTCGAGGGCATGGGGGCAAGAATCGATCTAAGGAGCCTGAAGGTCGGCGACTATGTAGTCTCAGACGAGGTCGCGGTCGAGAGGAAGACCGTTGCGGACTTTGCTGCGTCGATAGTGGACAGGCGCTTATTCTCCCAGGCGAGGGCGATGAAGGAGGCCTACGCGCGGCCGCTCCTCCTCATCGAGGGGGGCGGGCAGCAGCCTAGGGGGGTCTCCAGGGAGGCGATCAGGGGAGCCCTGATAAGCACGATCCTCGACTTCGGGGTGCCGGTAATTATGGCGGCAGACCCCGAGGAGGCGGCCTGCATCATAATGGCCGTTGCAAAGAGGGAGCAGTCAAGCGCTGTGAGGGGCATATCGCTGAAGGACAGGAGGAGACCGCAGACGCCTGACGAGGAGAAGGAGTACGTGGTGGCGAGCCTGCCGATGGTTGAGGCGACGCTCGCCAAGAGGCTGCTCGAGGAGTTCGGGAGCGTCGAGGGGGTCTTCAGTGCCAGCGAGGAGGACCTCAAGAGGGTCGAGAAGATAGGCCCTAAGAAGGCGAAGAGGATCAGGGAGGTCGCCGCAGGCAGGTATGGGGCGCCGAAGGCTGAGCCCACTGGTGAGGGGTAAATGGGTTGCCCGCGATCCCAAGGCTCAGCAGCCCAAGTCGGTCAGAATCCGGCTCAGGGCTTTGACTTCCGGACCTTCTCCAGAAGGTCGTAGAGCGCCGCCAGCGCCCTCGTGATCTTCTCGATTTCCTCCGGGGATTCGGCTTTCACCATCAAAGCCTTCATGCTCGTCACCTTGAGGAGGAGGGTCTCCTCTAGCTGCGACACCGATTCAGCCTCTGTCGCGGTCTTCTCTACCTCGGTACCTTTCGCGAACACCACGCGCCTGTTGCAGGAAGGGCAGATCGTCTCTCCGCTGGGAAGGCGGAAGAGCGGCGTCTTGCAGTCAGGGCAGTATTGGGAGAGCATGGTGGCGCCGCTGCGCAGGAGGTCGGACATCTTTTTTATGCTGGTTTCCCTTTCGCTCATCTTCACACACTTGTATCAAATTATATAAGTAAGGCTATATGCTATTTGCTAAGGGCAGGGTGGTCAAGATGGTTGAAGATAAGATGGTCCAGGCACTCAACATTCTCCAGAAGATCTCGGAGGACAACGGCATACCGAGGAACATAAGGAGGGCAGCCTCCGACGCTATGAAGACACTCCAGGGAAAGACCTACTCTAACGCGGTCAAGGCTTCCAACGCCATAAGCATACTGGAGGAGTGCGGGCAAGACCCCAACATGCCGCTCTTCGCAAGGACCGCCATATGGCAGGCCATAAGCTCGCTCGAGCAGATAAAGGACTAGCGCGCTCTGCGAGCCGAGGCGCACTTTTTACTGCGAAAGGGCGATCAGTCGCCCCTGAAGAGGGCAAGCGCTTCTTCGCAAAACTTCCGGCTGCCAGCCACGAGCGACACTCTCTCGCCGAGGTCCAGTTTGCAGTCCAGATCCGATCCCGACAACCCCAAAACGGATCCCCCAGCTTCCCTCACTATGATCGCGGCGGCGGCGATGTCGGTGACCCTGAGCATCCCCCTGCTGTCGAAGTAGAGCGATAGGCCGCCAGAGGCGACGTAGCAGAGCTCAAGCGCAGCCGATCCCATGCATCGGAGGTGCTTTGCCGAGAGGAGCACCTTTGACATCCGTTCGAGCTTTGAACGGTCGCCTTTCACATTCATGTCGACCCCCACCGGAAGGTCTGGCGAGGGGACTTCCGGGACGCGGATCTCATTCCCATCGAGGGTCGCGCCAGATCCCCTCTCAGCGAAGAATACCCTGCCTGAGGGGAGCTCCACGACCATGCCTGCGAAGACGTCGGAGAGTTTTGGGCCATCCGCCAGTGCCGCAGAGATCGAGTAGAAGCTGATGCCGCTGATGGCGTTTGTCGTACCGTCTATTGGGTCCAGGACGAGCGACGTCCCAGACCAGAGGGATTTTTCTCGGGGGATCGCAACATTCGGCGGCGCGCTGCGCCGTGGCGGTTCGGTCTTTTGCCCGCAGCCGGGGGCGAGGCACTTTACCCCGATCTCTTCGCTCAAGAGGACGCCGCTGAACCCCCTCTCCAAGAGGTACGCAACGGCAGCCTCTTCCGCCACGAGGTCTATCGCCTTCGTGAGGTCCCCCCCTGCGCCCTCTCGGATAACCTTCGCCGATGCCCGAGGGGAGAGGCGCGAGATCGCCTCCATTTCCGCCCTGCAGAGACCGTGGAGGAGGGAGTACGACATAGATTTAAGAATATATGGGGGAGCTAATAAAAATAGTTCGGATGCGGGGGTCGCCAAGTCAGGTCAAAGGCGCAAGGCTCAGGACCTTGTGGCGAAGGCCTTCGTGGGTTCAAATCCCACCCCCCGCACTTTTCAACCATCGACGCCAGGGGGTTGCCAAGGTCTATGGGTACGGGTATTCTACTACAAATCTGATTTTGCCGTTTGACGCCAAAGCTGCATTAATCTCGAAATCTCGTCCGAGGTTATAATGCTTAAAAAAATTGTGCGTTTGTGCAAATAATGATATCAAGAATACTTATTTTAGATACTTATTTATGATAAGTATGACTTTTGCATGAAGGTTTATTACAATCGGCGAGGATTATATACCAGAATTAGTCAGCATAACAGTCCTATGGTGGTGTTGCTGGCTCGGGGCACTTAGGGGAGGCCCCGTTAAAGGGAACTGTTTTTTCGTTCCCGATGATAGCCCCAATAAGGAGTTGAAAGTGTATGAGAACAAAAGCAGGTATGTTATTCGCAGTGTCTATTGTTGCACTATTGGGGATGAGCGTCGCTTATGGGCTTTGGTACCAGACATTGTACATTTACGGAACTGTCAACACTGGAACGGTTAGCGCCACATGGACGTGCCATCATTGCTGGGACATAGAATACAACGAAAATACAGGCGAGTACAAAAATTATTCAAGCATCTCTTGCAGGGCAGACGGGGACACGATATACATAACGGTGACCAACGCATATCCATGCGTTCATTACTATTGCGCAGTCAACTTGACAAACACGGGCACTATCCCGATAAAGATCTACAACCCAGGTTTCTTTAATGGTAACCTGTCACCGAATGTTGGCCAGTTGGACTTCATAACTAACCCTGATGATGTGCAGTGGCCACCTGATTATAAGCACCCAGATGTTCTTCCAGTTTTATGGATAACTAATGGCACGCAGGTGCATCCAGGCGAGTTCGCGATGGGGGTCTTCCACATCCATCTTGAGAACACAGCAGAGCAGGGCGCAACATATGTCTTCGCCTACAAGTTAGTGGTCGAGCAGTGGAACGAGTTCCCGATGGCACCTCCAGTTCCTGACAATGGTGCATCTTAAGGTGGTCTAAATGAAGACAAAGGTAGCGATGTTCCCTGCAGCGATTGCAGTTGCCCTGCTGGCGATGGCGATGGCCTATGGGCTTTGGTACCAGACCCTCACGGTCGAGGGCGAAGTTGAGACAGGCAGGCTAGAAGTTTGCATAACTGGAGTCTCAGCACTAGACATGGATATAGGTAGCCTTGACTGGACAAGCAGCCCCAGAGGATTCTTACCTAACGCCTCTGGCGGAGATTATTGGAGAATCCCAGACGCTAAAGACGTGGGAAGGACAATCGTAGAAGTTAGGAATTGCAGCCTATACGTCACATTGCAAAACGTGTATCCATGCTACTTCACGGATGTCACGTTCAAGCCATTTAACACCGGTACTCTACCATGGATAATCGATACTGCGGTGTTCAAGGATAACAATGGTGATGTAGTTGCAACTGCAAGAAAAGGGACGCCATATGTTCTTTTAGATCTCAATGACGATCAAAACGCGGACATTGAGATACTTTGGCTTGACAACTTCGGAACGCAGGTCCATCCATATGACCCTAACGTTCCTGGATCAGGCAGAGTGGAAATAAGCTTCTACATCCATGTGCTCCAAGAAGCTCCGCAAGGGGCTACATTGACATTCTCGATCGAGCTGACGGTAGTGCAATGGAACGAATACATTCCTCCCAAGTAAATGGACTAAACCAACCTTTTTTATTTTTTTTTAAAAAAAAATAAGGATGTGGGCAGATGGACGGCAAGATTGTGGGGACGGCGGCAGTCGCAGCGCTGACGTATTTGGCAGTGTATTTTGTTGTCCCCAGGGTCGCCGTCGGGCCTGCTTTCTATTTTTTGACGATCTTATCATGGGTTATTCTGATAATTGTGCTGTTTATAATGGGCAAGAGAGGCGGCCTGAGCCTGCTCAGGATGAATTTTAGCAGGGACGTGATCATGCTGGGCGTGAGCGTCGCCATCTTCCAGATAGTGGTACTTTTTGGCTCAGGCGTCATCATGGGGTTCGGAAGGAATCCGTATTCGCTGACGCCTTATGGCATCACGGTCAACATTTTGACATTCTCTTCGGCGATAATTGCCCTTGAGTTCGCACGTGCGACAATTATTAGCGGATGCTCCAAAAGGGGGATGCTCTGGAAGATTGCGATCATAGCTTTCCTTTTCACGATATTTTACTTGCCGCCAAGCTCTTTCATCTACCTTTCAGGCGGACTCGAGGTCATAAAGTTCATCGGAAGCGCTTTCATACCGACTTTGGCTGTCAACCTCTTTGCGACTTTCCTCGTAGCGCTGGGCGGACCGTCATCATCAATACTATACCTGACAGTCATCGAGGCGTTCCAATGGATCTCCCCTATCCTCCCGAACCCCACTTGGACGGTGAAAGCGCTCATAGAAACATTGGTCCCGTCATTTGGCTTCCTTATAGTGAGCCAGTTCGAGAGCAGATACAAGCTGATACGAACAGGCATATTGAGGAGGGGCGATCTGATGAGGCACCGCCTTAAAAGAGGCGGGGGATTTGGCGCATGGGTCGCTGTTGCGATAGCCCTCCTCATCATTCTCTGGGTGCCAACCGGCCTCTTTGGGTTCCAGCCTACGGTGGTCGCTGGCGAGAGCATGACGCCATTCATGAAGATGGGGGACGTGGCCATCACGGTCAGCACAAATGTTGAAAATCTGAAGGGCGGTGATGTGATCGTTTATATGCGGCAAGGATCCCAGCAGCTGATCATACACCGCGTGGTGGAGATCAGCAAGGCAGTAAGCGGTTATACGGTCGTGACGAAGGGGGACGCCAATAATGCAGCAGACCCTCCGATAATAGTGAGCGGGGCAGTCAGCAAGGTGGTCTATCTTATACCCCAAGTCGGATGGGCCTCAATATACCTAAAGGCATGGGTTTCTGAAGCAGGAGCGGCTCTGGCAGCGAATGCGCTTCTGATCTATTCGGCCCTTGTTTTGCTCTTCGGGGCGTTCTCGATTGTTTGTTATAAATATTACATGGGGACTAGAAGGAGGTTTTCTGTATGAGAAAGGGAATATTGAGTAGGGGAATTGTGGTACTGGTACTCACGCCGATAATAATGATGTCGTTTGTGGGTTCGGCGTACCCGCTATGGTATAAGGAGTTCTATGTCCAGGGGACGGTGACTACTGGCACGTGGCAGGGGGCGTGCGTTGAGGTTTCGAAGACATTGAACGGATCTTTCACTGATCCGTACACAGGGAAGGAGTTAACGACGCCTACAAACCTCATTCATATAGGGACTGGATCTTCCCCCAAAGTAATAAATGGATCCACCGACGATCTGCTGGGATTAGTCGGCGAAGATCCGCTGTGCCCTGTGACGCCCGAGGAGTTCCCGTCTCTATTCCAGCTAATAATAATCGTCAAGAATTGCGGGGAGACAACGTTGACAAACGTGCAAGTGAGCGACCGGATCGGACCTGGCATAGGCCCCAAGAATGCCAGCGAGGGGCTGATCTGGACTAATGTCACAAACCCCAGCGGCTTCACGAAATATTTCTTCACGTGGCTCATTGGGACGCTTGGGCCAGGCGATTCCGTGAGGCTCGTAATTTGGCTGGCTACTGAGAAGAATCCGGCAGGGGCTTACGAGCCCACCAGTGGAGACGAGGGGGACTGGCAGTACCTCGAGGTCAACGGCGACATGGACCACAAGACTGGCGCGAGGGTCGATGCCTATGCGCTTGATCACGCGCTGACTGCAGTCACGAGCAACATTACGCTCCGGATTACTGATGACGGGACACCTGGGAACAGGATAGGGGTAATAAGCAGCCCCGTGCTGCCGTTCACGACATCAGCGACTGCCCATTATCCCCCGTAGCTTTTTTATCGTCAAAGATCAATAGATGAGCAATAACAATGAGGAAAGAAAATGATCAAAAAATCGACCTTGAGGATCATTACGATAGCGGTGGCGATAATCGCAGCAATTCTCGCTGCCAGCGCCTATTACTCTTACCAGTTGCCAACAACACAGACCGAAACCTTGAGGTTGGGGGCTTACAGGCATGTAGCAACATACGATTACGTTGCTTACTTAAAGCCGAACATAATCTACGGCTTCACCACCCTTAGGCCTGGAGAGGGCATACTATACACCTCCCTCGTAGACAACATCAGCATCTCTTTTGAGTATAACTCAATCATAAACCCAAGTGCGACAAATCGGAGCGTCGAGAATCAGGTATGGATGCAGCTAGAATCTCCAGGAAAGTGGATGAAGAACCTAACAGCTGCGGAGGCCCTTGATCTGTTCAAGCTCAGCGGCGGAAGCGAGTATGCGCTGCAGATTGACAACGCGGCACTAAACGCTTACGTAAAGGCGATAGACAGTGAGGTTGGCACTTCGAGCCTTGCGTACAACCTGAAAGTCTACAACAACATCAGCTTGGTTGCGGTGACGCCGGTGAAAACGATTAGCGATTCCTTCTACCCGCAGCTGACCATCGGGTTCAAGCAGGACAACAACCTGGGGAGGTACATCTCTATAGAGCCGTTGGTTTCGACAGAGGTCAACGAGATCACCGAGACCCAAGAAACGACACTGGTCTGGGTCCTGAACCAGAGGATCGCGACCCTTGTTGGAACGATACTATCTTTGATTGCGTTTGCTGCCCTCGCGTTCCTTTACACAAAGAGCGGTCCGATTGAACCCAGGACGGTCGATGACGTACTGGCGCAATACAAAGACATGATAATGAAGGCGGCTCAGGAGCCGGCAGTGAAGACTGCCGTAACTGTCAGCAGCTTGGGCGACTTGATAAAGATGGCTGAGATCCTAGCAAAGCCGGTACTCCACAGCACAAAGGAAGATGAGCACACATTCTCATTAGTCGAGGGAGACATAAAATACCAGTACAGGGTCAAGGAAGCCGAGCTTACAAAGCGTAAATAAGTACATCTTATACTTTTTTTTAATAAGTATCTGCGGTATTCTTTTATAGTTAGATGCGGATAATATCAACAACCCATTCTTCTCCTATCGGAATGCTCCGCATGCGTGAGTGAAAAGGGGAAGAAGATGAAGAGGCAGAAAAGGGCAGTTTTTGATGTGCTTTCCGATATATTGAAGGTGGCCGACAAGGCCAACGGCGTGAGAAAGACCACGATAGTATACCAGGCTAACCTCAATTTCGCGAAGGCTGGGGAGTATATCGGCATGCTTCTTGAGCAAGGGTTCATGAGGAACTGCGATGGGAAGAGGAACCTTTACGTTACGACCGAGAAAGGGAGGCAGTTCCTCTCGAAGTACAAAGAGCTGATCGAAGAGTTCGAGACGGATAGAATCTCCTGAAGATCGGCAATGGAATGCCGGCGATCCCTTTTCTCAGCACAGAGGGATGATAGGCGGAGCTATGCGGTACATGGGCACCTCAAACGATTATTAGAAAGAAGTTAAATCTAACTTGAGCGGGAGAATTTGATCCAGGTAGTGGCTGAATTTGTGCAACTGGTGCACCAAGCATGGCGCCGGGAAGAAATGGTATATGAATGCCCGGAATTACTCGAACGAGCTCGCGAACGAGATGAGGGCAAAGGAGTACCTGACGGAGCAGTGGACCAACTTCGAGCAGGTCTACATCCGCAAGATAATGGGGATCTCGTCGGTGGACCTCGGATACAAGCTAAAGCTCCCCATAATAGGCAAAGTCCTCCGTTGGCAGGCAGAGAGGATGATCCACAGCGAGGCGATGAAGAGGAACCCGAAGAGGGCTGACGGCCACTTCGGCCAGGTCATCCCTCTCGAGGAGGCCAAGATCATCCTGGGGAACCTCGCCGCAGAGCCGATAATAGAGAACTATTGCATGTGCAGGTGGATGCAGAGGGGGGTCAAGGAGAGGTGCTGCATCAACTTTGGGGTCCTCTCGACTGTGATAGAGAAGCTCCCGCGGTTCATCCCCGAGAACAACACCGCGCGGATAAGCAGGGACGAGGCGATGAAGAGGATAGAGCAGCACAACCGGAAGGGTTACGTTGCGTCTGTATGGTTCCAGCCCGTACCGTACATCAACGCGATATGCTCGTGCGAGAACCCAGAGTGCGGCGGGATGAGGTTGAGGAGCGACTTTGGGCTGCACACCGTCTACAAGGCAGAGTACGTGATGCAAGTTGCAGACGAGGAATGTGACGGGTGCGCGCTCTGCGTCGCAAAGTGCCAATACGGTGCTATCCGCTACATCCCGTCCATGAGGAGGGTCATCATAGATCCGAAGAAGTGCTGGGGCTGCGGGGTCTGCCGACACATGTGCAGGCACGAGGCCCTCAAGCTCGTGCCGAGGGAGGAGGTCGCCGTAGTGAGGGGCATGTACTAGGTGGTCTACATGGAAAAGATCAGGATCGAGATCGACTACACCAAATGCGGCGAGAGCGGAAAGGTCGATCCGAGGGACTGCTGCAAGTGCCTCAGGGCGTGCGACCCTGCAGTCTTTATTATGCACGAGACTCTCGGCGTCGAGCAGGACCCGATAGACCCCCAACTCTGGCGAATCACCCCAGTCTGGAACTCACTCTGCACGAAGTGCATGAAGTGCGTCGAAGTCTGCCCCGAAAAGGCGATCAGGGTCTGGTGGTGAGCTGGCGCCCGCGGATGGCATCAGATGGGGTAGGCGCCGCAAGTCCTGCAGAACCTGGTTTCTCCATTGACAGCCCCCTTGCAGAATGGGCAGGCCCTGCCTGAGACAGGGGGCTTGGGCGGTCCGAAGAGCGCCCGGTAGATCTGGTAATATTGGAGGTGCTCTGCGTTCCTCAAGGTTACGCCGTCCACCTCTTTGACCTTCAGCGCAGCCTCTTTGAAGTCTTCAGGCGACATCGAGGATTCGAAGATCCGGGTCAGAGCCGTGGTCCCGGTGCCGTACTCTATCGGCGTCTTCGGGCGCCAGATGATCTCGTCGGGTAGGAGGTTCTCGTATGCCTTCCGCAAGATCCATTTCCCGTATAGGCGACCGCCTCGCCTGCCGACCTTGTGCTTTGGGTGTATCTTCATTGCGAGCGCCTTGAATTCCGGATCCAGGAAGGGGAGGCGCGCCTCGATCCCGAGGGATTCGGCCAGCCTGATAGATGAGAAAGACATCACGCTCCAGAGCCTCTTGAGCTCAGCGTCAAGCTGCTCAGGGGTGAGCGAGAGGGCGAAGGCGTAGCCCGCGAAGAGCTCATCGCTACCGTCACCGCACACCACGGCCCTGAAGCCCCGCTCCTTCGCGGCGCCCATGCAGATGTGGATTGCCAGGCTGTTCCTGACCTCCATGGGGTCGAAGGTCCTGAGGGCCCTTATGACTGAGGGTATGGTCTCGCCGATATCCTTCTCGCTGAAGTATCGGACCTCGTGGTTGAGGCTCAGCTGCTGGGCGACGAGCGAGGCGTACTCCACGTCCGGTGCGAGGCCGCCCTCGAGCGCCACG
>JANHAI010000004.1 GCA_024464205.1 Candidatus Methanomethylicia archaeon | reverse complement strand
GCATGAGCAGATCCCAGGTGATCGAAAAGTACCTCGAGGTAATAGAGGAGGGTCTTAAGGCAGGGATAGTGATGCGCGCCCACGTGGAGGACTGCACAAGATCAGATGTGCTGGGCGTGGTGGTCCCGTTCGCCAAGAGACTCATGCGCCTCTCTGAGAAGTACCGGCTCCCCGTGAAAGTTAGGATACCCGACACCCTTGGTCTTGGCCTCCCGTGGGCAAAGGCCGCGTTGCCCAGGAGCATACCCAAGATAGTCTTCGCCCTCCGTCGGATAGCGGGCGTGCCTTCCGAGTGGCTCGAGTTCCACGGCCACAACGACTTCCACCTCGGCATCGCGAATGCCACCTCGGCGTGGATGTACGGGGCATCGCTCAACAACACGACCCTATTGGGCATTGGCGAGAGGGCAGGGAACGTCCCCCTTGAGGCGATGGTATTCGCATACGCAGGCATAAAGGGGTCTCTCGACGGAATAGACACGGTGGCGATCACGGACGCGGCAAGATATTACAGGCGGCGGATCGGCTACCACATACCGTCATACTACCCGATCGTCGGCAGGAACTTCAACATCACAAGGGCCGGGATACACGCGGATGGCGCCCTCAAGAACATAGAGATGTACCTTCCTTTCGACACCGAGAGACTGTTGGGGGTGCCGCCGGGCGTCTCGATCACGCCGTACTCTGGGAACGCAGGCGTCGCCTTCTGGATAAACTACTTCTTCGGACTGAGAGGGACCGAGAAAGTCGACAAGGACCACGCAGGCGTCATGAAGATCTACTCAGAGGTCCTAAAGAAGTTCGATACAGGCGAGGCCCTCACGATCAGCGACAGAGAGATGCTCCTCCTGGTCAAGAGGAATATGCCAGAGTTCTTCGAGCAGAACAAGCATAGGATCAACCCAATCTGAGGGGGAGCATAAGAACATTTTATAGACGCTCAGACAGAGTACTATGTGGTGGATTCTGTGAGCCCAAAGCTTGTCCGCGGATTCCTGAGGAGCGACGGAACCCCAAACTTCTCAAGCGCAGTCTACAGCAAGCCCAACGAGCTGGAGTACATAATCCACAAGCCTGTATTCTCAATAACGCAGAGGTCGCCCATTGTAAGGGCCATAGACCTCATGCTCTCGAAAGCTGTGAGGCGCCTGCCGGTCACCGACGCGAATGGTAGGCTCAAGGGCATAATGACCGCGACAGACATCGTGAACTTCCTCGGAGGTGGGGAGTACTACAACATTGTGAGGCTCAAGCACGGCGGGAGGTTTTTCTCTGCGCTCTACGAGCCTGTCGAGTCGATTATGAGCAGGGACGTTGTATCGGCCGTGGTGACGGAAAAGTTCTCGTGCGTGCTCGAGAGGATGATCGCTGAGAACGTTGGGGCAATCCCTGTCGTCAGCAAGGAAGGGTCGCTCTTAGGGATAATTACCGAGTACGACGTGGTCAGGTACCTCTCGGGGAGGGCGATGACGGAGAGCGTATCCGACTGGATGACGCGCAACCCTGTCGTTGCACCGCCTACGATCTCCCTCAAGTCCGCTTCGCGCCTCATGATCTCGAATGGATTCCGCAGGCTTCCGGTAATGAAAGAGAATCTCGTCCTTGGCATGGTGACGACTGTCGACATCCTCAGGTACATCGGCGAAGGATCGGCTTTCAGGAGGCTCCTCTTGGACGAGATGGATCAGGTGCTCTCCGCGCCGGTCAGCGAGGTGATGAGGATGGGGACAATAATCGTGAAGAGCGACGTACAGCTCGGGGAGGTCGCTCCATTGATTAAGACCAGCGGGGTGGGCGCGGTCCTCGTTGAGGAGTCAGGGGAGGTAAAGGGGATCCTCACTGAGAGGGACCTGCTTGCGGCATTGGCTATAGAGTAGGGTGATCGAAAAGCATATTAAATTAGCTTAGACTTTTAAACTGAAAGCTAGATATAATGGTAAATGTAGCTTCATTATTTGACGGTGTATGTTGGTGACTAGGTATGTTCAGTCCTCCAGGAATGGGATATGATCGGGCGATCACGATCTTCTCACCAGACGGGCGCCTCTTCCAGGTTGAGTACGCCCTGGAGGCTGTCAGACGGGGATGGACCGCGCTAGGTATAAGGTGCACAGACGGCGTGGTACTGGCTGTCGAGAAGAAGAAGATTAGCCCGCTGATAGACTCCTCCTCTATGGAGAAGATCCTCAAGATTGATGACCATGTAGGGGCAACATTCGCCGGCCTCTCTTCTGACGCAAGGATACTTATCGAGAAGGCCAGGCAGGAAGCCCAGATCAACAGGATGCTCTACGATGAAATCATAGACGTCGAGGTCCTCACGAAAAAGGTCAGCGAAGTCAAGCAGATCTACACCCAGCATGCAGGCGTCCGCCCATTCGGGGTGGCACTCCTCATAGCCGGGATAGACAAGAACGGCGCGAGGCTCTTCATGACCGAGCCTAGCGGCGCGTACGCAGGATACTTCGCAGTCGCGATTGGCGCAGGGAGCCAGTCCGTGACGGAGTTCTTCGAGAAGAACTACCAGCAGGACATCTCGGTGGAGGACGCGATAACACTTGCGCTGAAGGCCCTCGCAACCGTTGTCGAGGGCGGCTTGGACCCGTCGAGGATAGAGCTTGCGATACTGAGGTCGAAGACAGGGAAATTCGAGAACCTCCCCCCAGCCGACCTTCAGGAATACATAGCGAAGCTGAAGGCGGCATAAGATGCCCAAGGAAGGCAAGTCCGTAATCGCGCGCCTCACTGTGAAGGGGGAGCACTTCGAGGCGCTCGTGGAACCGGAACTGGCGTGGGAACTAAAGAGCGGGAAAGAGGTCGATTTCAAGTCCCTTCTCGTAAGCGACATCGTCTACAAGGACTCGGGAAAGGGGCTGAAGGCTTCCGAGGAATCAATAAAGAAGAACTTCGGGACAACCGATCCGAAAGAGGTCATCTCCCAGATAATCAAAAAGGGAGATATACAGCTGACGACCGACCAGCGGAGGGAGATGGTCGAGAACAAGCGGAAGCAGATAGTCGCATTCATAGCAAGGAACTGCATCGACCCCAAGAGCGGGACCCCTCACCCGCCTCTGCGGATCGAGAATGCAATGGCGAATGTGAGGGTGAACGTCGACCCATTCAGGCCAGCCGACGAGCAGGCCCAGGAGGTCATAAAAGCCCTCAGGACCGAGCTCCCGTTGAAGGTCTCGCAGGCGGTACTTACGGTCAAGCTGACAAAAGAGCATGCGAGCAGGGCTGTCAACGTAATAACAAAGATGGGGAGCGTGACCAGATCTGAATGGAGACCCGACGGCTCATGGTCCGGCGAGATAACTCTGCCTGCTGGGATGCAGCAGGCCTTTGTGGATCGCCTCAACGATCTCACAAGGGGAAGCGTGGAGATAAACGTGGTGAAGAAGATCTAGGGTGATGCAAGGTCTGATCGATTGTTTGTTTTCAAATCATGGGGTGGTATATATTCCGACATATTTTGAACAAAGGCAATTGGTTGCCCCCGGCGCTCTGCTTGCCGAGGGGGACTATGAAGCGGGATTCAACGTCTATCATGATGGCGAGAAGCTATACGCGTCGATGGTCGGCTTGGCCGACCTCAGGAACGGCGCTGTTTCCGTCATACCTTTGAGGGGGTGCTATCTCCCCCAGCCCGGAGACGTTGTAATTGGCAAGGTAGTCGAGTGCATCTCGACTGCGTGGATGCTCGACATCAGATCTCCATACCAGGGAGTGCTCTTCGCATCGGAGTTCCTGTCGAAGCCGTTGAACCCCCTAAGAGAGGAGGCAAGGCGCTTCCTCGACGTGGGGGAGATGGTCATTGCAAACGTCATCGCTTTCGACCGCACGAGGAACCCTTCCCTCTCGACCAAAGATCACGGCCTAGGGAAGATCCAGAGGGGCACAGTTATAGATGTGGACTTCACTAGGGTCCCCCGCATTATCGGCAAGAAGGGATCCATGATAAGCATGCTGAAGAAGGAATCCGGCGCCCAGATATTTGTGGGGCAGAACGGGCGTGTTTGGATCTCCGGGAAGACAAGGGACGATGAGGCGGTTGTGGCAGAGGCTATCAGGAAGATCGAGGCTGAAGCCCACACAAACGGCCTCACGGACCGTATACGCGAGTTCTTGTTAAGCAATAGAAGGTGAAACATATGGACAAATCAACAGTTACGAAATTGATATCTGATGATGGGATAAGATGCGATGGAAGGAAAGTTGACGAAATTAGGCCCATAAAATTCCAACTTGGCGTATTGAAGAACACGGATGGATCTGCCTATGTTGAATGGGGCAGGACCAAGATATTGGTGGGCGTGATGGGGCCCAGGGAATCGCACCCCAAGCACCTGGCGCTAGCTGACAGGGCGAGGATCGACGCATTCTACAGGATGGCGTCTTTCTCAGTCGAGGAGTGGAAATCCCCTGCTCCGTCGCGCAGGGAGGTCGAGCTCTCTAAGGTCATCAGGGAGGCCCTTCAGCCGGCGGTCTTCGTGGAGTATTTCCCGAGGACCAGCATAGACATCTTCATCGAGGTCCTCCAGGCAGACGGGAGCACGAGGTGCGCCTCAATATCTGCAGCGTCGTTGGCGCTGGTCGACGCCGGAATCCCTATGAGAGACCTTGTCTCGAGCATAGCCGTCGGTAAGGTCGAGGGCAAGCTCGTGCTGGACGTCCAAGACAAGGAGGACAAGGCTGGCGAGTCGGACATGCCGATGGCTTACATGCCAACGAAGAACGCCGTTACGCTCCTCCAGATGGACGGGCAGATAACTTACGAGGAGTTCCAGCAGAGCATGGAGATGCTCAAAAAAGGCTGCCTAGAGGTCTATAAGAAGCAGCGGGAAGCGATCGAATCACACTTCAAAGTTGTTGAGCCAGCGAGCGAGGAGGCGTGAGAAATGAGCGAGAGAATAGTGCCTTTAGTTAGAAAGAAACAGATCATCGAGCTTTCGGACAGCGGCAAGAGGACCGACGGCAGGAGCTTGACAGACTACAGGAAGATCACAATACAGACAGGGGTGATCGAGAAGGCCGACGGCTCCTCGATTGCCATGATAGGTGACACGAGGGTTGCGGCTGGGGTCAAGTTCGAGATCGGGGATCCTTTCCCTGACATCCCAAATGAAGGCGTAATGCAAGTCGGAGCCGAGTTCGTCCCGTTCGCTTCCCCTGATTTCGAGCCAGGGAAGCCAGACGAGGTGGCGGTCGAGCTGGCCCGCGTCGTGGACAGGGGCCTCAGGGAATCGAAGATGATCGACACATCGAAGCTGTGCATAGTCCCAGGGAAGAAGGTCTGGATTGTGCACGTCGACGTCTACATACTGGACCACTGCGGGAACCTGATTGACACGGCTGCCCTTGCGGCGCTTACCGCGCTACTTACCTCTACAATGCCTGAGGCATGCCTTGAGGGGGACGAAGTGAAGCTGACGGGGAAGAGGCTGCCAATGCCGATATGCGACCTCCCAGTGAACGTGACTCTTGCCAAGATTGGGGACAAGATGTTCGTAGACCCCTCCTTTGAGGAGGAGGAGGTCCTCGACTGCAGGATAAGCGTCGCCTTCAAAGAGAATGGCATGCTCTGCGCCATGCAAAAAGGGGAATCTGGCTACCTCACCGTCGAGGAGGTATTGCGCGCAGTAGAGATAGCTAAAGATAAAAGCCAGGAGCTCCGCAAGAAGGTCACCGAAGCCATCAACGTGGCAAAATGAAGCGCAATAGGTGAGAGATAATGGGGAAGACCAAGTCCGTCAAATCTTCAGGTAGGTTTGCCCAAAGGTACGGCGCGACACCGAGGAAGAGGGTCCTGGCTATAGAATCCAAAGCAAGGAAAGGGCAGAGGTGCCCGAAGTGCAAGTCTGCCGATACCGTATCAAGGATCGCGGTTGGCATCTGGGAGTGCTCCTCATGCGGCATCAAGTTCGCTGGTGGGGCGTTCATATCGCAGACGACGCTAGGCAAGACGCTCACCCCTGAAGAAATGAAGAGCCTCAAGAAGGGCACTCAGAGTTAGTAACGGTCTGGGCTATGGCGATCCTAGTCTGCACCTCGCTCAGGCCCAGCCCGAGGGCGAGGACCTTCTGCAACGACCTCGCCGCAGCCTCCCAACTTTTCAAGTACTTCATCAGGGGGAAGTACAACTTGACATACTTGGCAGCAATAGCTAGGGCAGAATCCGCGGAGCGGATCTGGATCGTGAACTCCAGATACGGCGAGGTGAAGACGATAGAGTGCTACGACGCCTCAAAGGGCAGCCCGTCCGCCATGGCTTCATTCCTGATGCGCAGGGTAGCCCTCCTGAGGGAAAAGGAAGGTGTGCCGCAGCGGAGACCGCCCTTGAGAGGGATCAGGCTGATGCCGCCAGGGAGCAAGGACGTCGAAGGCATCCACTCTCTGCTGCGGGCTGCCTTAGGTGAGAGTACGATCGAAGAGGGATCAAGATTTGCCCGGACTGCTGACCTCCACATCTCGCTTGGAAAGGGGGGTCTTGCCGAGGCTTTTTTCGTCGACAGCTCGAGCGGCCTCCCAGCTGGGCCGACCCTCTTTATTGAGGACTACAGGTGCTGAGCGATGTCCGTGCGCGCGATCCTGAAGGTCGACTTCGGCGATGACCGCCTCGCGGAGAACATCCGCAGGGCGTTGACCCCCGAGTCAAAAACCTCTAAGTCTGCCAAGTCAACGGCCTCGATTAGGGCGGAGGAAGGCTCCGTGATCCTCGAGATAGATGCAACAGGGGTCGCTTCTCTCAGGGCGCTACTCAATTCTTATATACGTTGGATGTTTACTTCTTCAGAGATTGTTAGGCTCAAAGGTGATTGAAGATGGCAGAACAGATACCTCCACAGGTCCAGAACCAGCTAGTCAGGTTCCAGGAACTACAAGAACAGCTGAAGGCTATAGTGCTGCGGAAGCAGCAGTTCGAGCTAGAGGGGAAGGAAGTCGAGCGAGCGCTTAACGAGAGCAAGAACCTTGCCGACGACGCGGTGATATACAAGTCGGTTGGTGCCCTCCTCTTCAAGTCTGAGAAATCCAAGATAGTCGGCGAGCTTACTGAGAGGAAGGAGGAGCTTGACCTAAGGGTTAAGACCATCGAGAAGCAGGAGCAGCGGCTGAAGCTCCAGCTCGAGGAGCTGAAGAAGGCTATCATGGAGCAGGTTAACCCCACAAGGGGCCCCGTATCAGGATAGCCCTAGGAAGTGCCTGCCTTGGTAGCGCTCCCCCCGGAAATCCTCCAATCGATATGCGAGAAGGGGGAGGGCGCCGCGAGGGAATACGTCTACTCGAGGGTCGAGAGGAAGCTGGTCCGATCTTTAGATATCCGGATAACAACAGTAGATCGAGGCGGGCTCCAGTTCTCAGTCGACGTATTTTTGGAGATCGACGAGGCTTTGGGGGAGGACGTCGAGGAAATAGCCGAGATGGCCTCCGAGGCAGCCTTGGAGGCAGTAGACAGAGAGATGAGGTCTATCAATATTGGCAAAACTGATTGATTTCCTTAAGGGCTTCAGGTGGGTGACGATCACATGCCACCCCAACGCTGACCCTGACTGCCTCGGCTCAGCCTACGCCCTGCAGAGCGCCCTGAATGAGCACTCCCCGGCTTCGCGCGTAACGATATATGTCCCTGACGGGATCAGCTCGTCGTCGAACAAATTCGCTGCTTATATCGGGATAGCGCCCTCCACGGAGATCCCTCCTGAGACCGACGTCTTTGCACTTGTGGACATGCCATCGCTGGACCAGGTCCCGGCGGTGAAAGCCATTGTCGAAGAGAAGGGCACACCTTTCGCCCTCGTGGACCACCACACAAAGGAGAAGGCAACCTTCAGGCGCGCCGCCTTCTCCCTAGTCAAGACCCGGTCCTCCACATGCGAGGTGCTCTATGGGGCCATCGGCAGAGACATTAAGGAAAAGAAGGCGCTCGAGGCACTCCTTGGCGGTATCATCTATGACTCTAGGCGCTTCCTGATATATCCCCAGACGGCAGTCGCAACGGCCTCAAGGATAATGAGGCGTGGGGTCGAGATCCAGACGGTAATGGAGACCCTCTTCAACGATCCCGACCCATCAGAAAGGATGGCGAAGCTGAAGGGGGCTTCGAGGCTCAGGCTCAAGAGAGTAGGCGACTGGATCATTGCCTTCTCTAACATAGGCTCTTTCGAGGCCTCGGTCGCGAGGGCGCTGACAGACTTGGGGGCAGATCTGGCATTGGTCGTGAGTGAGGATGACGGGAAAGTGCGCCTTACAGGTAGATCGACCGAGAAGTTCTCAAAGTCCACCGGACTGAACTTGGGAGGCGATGTCATGCAGCCACTCGCAGTCGAGTTCAACGGTCAAGGGGGAGGGCACCCGACGGCTGCCAGCGCAAATCTTACCGCCTCCCCAAAGGAGGTCCTCAAGGCTGCAGAGGCGCTCATAGCCAAGAGGCTCGGCATCCCCACGAGCGCTTTCAAAGACATATTAACCAAAAAATGAGTAGCTACATTTATTAGAAGTCCGACTTTTCAACAACTTGTTTCTGGTGATCCCGCTTGCCCATAATAGAGGTTCAGTCCCTTTACTACAGCTACCCGGGATCCAAGGAACCCAGTCTCATTGACATCAACTTCAAGGCAAATGAGGGCGAGTTCGTTGTCATCTCTGGACCAAGCGGGTGCGGCAAGACGACGTTTTGCCGTGCCCTCAATGGGATAATCCCTGTCTCTTATGGGGGCGAGTTCAAGGGGTCGGTTGTAGTCGACGGTCTAGAGACGACGAAGCACCAGGTCTACGAGATCGCCCAGAAAGTGGCGCTCGTATTCCAGAACCCGGAGAACCAGCTCTTCTGCACGTCCGTGGAGCGCGAGGTAGCGTTCGGTCCTGAGAACCTTGCCCTCTCAAGAGAAGAGATAAGATGCCGTGTCGATGAGGCACTTGAGATGGTCGGCATATCGCATCTCAGGGAAAAATCGCCAGATGAGCTCTCGGGCGGCGAACAGCAGAAGGTAGCGATAGCCGCCCTCCTGACCATGCGCCCAAAAGTGCTCGTCCTTGACGAGCCCACGGCGAACCTCGATCCATTGAGCGCCCGCTCTTTCCTCAAGCTTTTGGCGAGACTGAACGAGGAGATGGGTGTGACCGTGCTCCTCGTTGAGCATCGGCTCGAGATGGTCTCACATCTAGCGGACCGCTGCGTGATATTCGATGGCGGGAAGATCGTGCTAGACGGCCCACCGAGGGAAGTCTTATACTCGGATACCGCATCGAGGCTTGGTATAGGCGTCCCAAAGGCTGTACTGGTCGCGAAGAGGCTCAAACTGCAGGAGATAACGAAGGCGAAGCCCCTGACGTCTTGGGAGCTCGCGGACCTCGTGAGGGGGATCAAGCCATGATCAGGCTAGAGGACGTAACTTTCTCATACGCCTCTTCTAAGCCTGCCCTTAGCCACGTGACACTCGAGATATCGGACGGGGAATTTGTGGCAATAATAGGTGAGAACGGGGCTGGCAAGACGACGCTCGTCAAGCACCTGAACGGGCTGCTGAAGCCAGAGAGTGGCAGGGTCCTTGTCTGCGGCGTCGATTCAAGAGAAACCACCGTCGCAACGCTGGCACGCAAGGTCGGCCTCGTCTTCCAGAACCCTGACCACCAGCTGTTCGCTGAGACCGTTGAGAAAGAGCTTGCCTTCGCCCTCGTGAACTTCGGGATGCCAAAGGAGAAGGTCTCCGAGAAGGTCGAGTGGGCCCTCGAGGAATTTGAACTGAAGCAATACCGCAGCAGGTCCCCTTTCCTGCTGAGCGGCGGCGAGAGGAAGCGCCTCGCCCTCGCCTCAGTTCTATGCTACGATCCTGAGATCGTGATATTGGACGAGCCCACTACAGGGCAAGACAGTCGCCAGAAGCACCGCCTCGCCTCCCTCCTGAAAAGGCTAAACGAACAAGGGAAGACCGTTCTTATTGTTACCCATGACATCGAGTTCGTCTCTGACTACATCCCGCGCGTCGTAGTTATGTCCGGCGGGAAGCTCGTCGCCGACGGCCCCACAGGAGAATGCCTGACTAGGCTTGAGCTTCTCGAGCGCGCCTCGCTGATCTCGCCACAGCTGGCGGAGATCTCTTGGGACCTCGGCCTCAAGAGTCCGTCGATTGACCTTGATTTCGTGGTCGCTGGGATAAATGAGATGATAAGGGGGCTGCATGGGTGAAAGTGCTCGCTGGCTTCGACTACCGCAGGGGGAAAACCCCCATCCATAAGTTGGACCCACGGTCGAAGCTAGTCTACCTCGTCCTCTACTCGGCGCTAACGGTGTACTTCAAGAACCCCCTCATCCTACTCTTACTTTTCGTGTCGACAATCCCGATAGTCTCAGTAGGCAAGATCTGGGGCAGGTGGGGTATATCCATTAAAGGCTCAGTCTTCTTCATCTCATTCATATTCATCTTCAACTTCATAGCACAGGTGCTTTCGGGTTCAACAATGGCAGACGCCGTGCTGTCCGGCATCTCGATGTCAATAAGGTTCGTCGCCCTGATATCGATATTCGCAACCTTCTTCCTTACCACCTCGCCGGAGGAACTCACGCAGTCGATGGTCCAGCTAAAAATCCCATACGACTATGCGCTCACCTTCAATATGGCGATGCGGTTCGTCCCCACGCTCGGAAAGGAAGCGGGGCACATAATGGACGCGCAGAAGTCAAGAGGGCTGGAGCTCGAGAAGGGTAACCTGATGACGCGGATCAGGAACTACATACCTGTACTCATCCCGCTCATAATCAGCTCCTTCAGGAGGGCCGAGCTAGTCGCGGACGCCATGGAATCGAGGGCATTCGGCGCCTCCAAGAAAAGGACGTCGCTCTACGTCCTCACGATGGGCTCGAACGACTACCTCTTCATCGCCATCTCTGCTCTCTCGTTCCTGCTCTTACTGTCCCTCAACCTCTTCGCGGGGATCGCTTGAGGATCATCCCAAAAAAACTCCGTTAAGGTTAAATCATCGGAGATGAACCTCAGACTTGACCACTATGTCAAAAGATGAGTGCCTCGTCAAGCGGTTCATGTACGAGATCGCGAATTACGTCCTTTACGCCTCCAAGGTCATCGACAGCGCGTCAGTGGAAGCTGCATTAGAGATCCTCCTCGAGAACATACGGAACGGCAGGAAGGTCTTGGTGATCGGCGCTGGGAGGTCAGGCCTGGCAGGGAGGGCATTCGCCATGCGGCTGATGCACTTGGGCTTCAACGTGTACGTCTTCGGCGAAACCATAACGCCAGCTGTTGGGGAGAACGACCTGATCGTCGCGATCTCTGGATCCGGCAGCACGAAGCTGATCGTCACGGCTGCGACCGCTGCAAAGGAGATGAAAGCCAAGATCATAGCGATAACATCGCACAGGGATTCGCCGCTTGCCAAGATCTCGGACCAGGTCATTATGATACCTGGTAGGACGAAGCTCGCGTCAGAGGAATCCGACTACACGGTCAGGCAGATCCTCGGCTCTCACGAACCACTAGCGCCCCTGGGTACGCTCTTCGAGGTTACCCTCAACGTCTTTCTCGATAGCCTCATAGCCGAGCTGATGCAGCGCCTGGGCAAGACCGAGATCGACCTCAGGAAGAGGCACGCTACAATAGAGTGAGTGGTCCCGCAAGTTAATCCGTTGCGCGAAGGCGCCTCTAGTGGAATCGGGGCTATAAGGAAACTTTTAAAAAGCCCCCCGCATTTCACCTCTTCAAGAACATATTTGTGAGGCGTTGGAAGTTGCCTAAGTATAAGCAGACTGAAGAGATCATAAAGCTCATGAGCAATAAGCAGAACGTCAGGAACATAGGGACTCTTGCGCACGTTGACCATGGCAAGACCACCCTCTCTGACAGCCTCCTCGCAGGAGCAGGCTTGATATCTCAGAAGATAGCTGCCCAGGCGCTTGCACTCGACTATGTTGAGATAGAGCAGCTGAGGCAGATGACGGTGAAGGCAGCGAACGTAAGCCTCCTCCACGAGAAGAACGGGCAGAGCTACGTGATCAACCTTGTCGATACCCCCGGGCACGTCGACTTCACCGGGCACGTCACTCGCTCCCTCCGAGTTATGGACGGCGGGATCGTCGTAGTTGACAGCGTCGAGGGCGTCATGACGCAGACCGAGACCGTCCTCAGGCAGGCTATGGAGGAGAAGGTCAAGCCGCTCCTCTACGTCAATAAGGTAGACAGGCTGATAAAGGAATTGAGGCTTAGCCCGCAGGAGGTGCTCGAGAGGCTCCTGAAGATAATAAGGGACTTCAATGCCCTCCTTGATGCATATGCAGATCCTGAGTTCAAGGATGCCTGGAAAGTCAACCCCAACAAAGGTCAGGTAGCTTTCGGCTCCGCACTCCACAAATGGGGCTTCACCCTCCCAATCATACAGGCGAAAGGCTGGAAGTTCTCGGATATAATCGAGTGCTACAACAAGGGCGAGATAGAGAAGCTCCAGAAGGAGTTCCCGCTCTACATCGCTATTCTCGACATGGCAGCTGACCATATACCAAACCCAGTCGAGGCCCAGGCTTACAGGATCCCAAGGATCTGGAAGGGCGACATAAACAGCCCGATTGGGCAGGCCATGATGAAGTGCGATGAGAACGGGCCACTGGTCATCTGCGTTAACAAGGTCATTGTGGACCCGCATGCAGGTCCAGTAGTTACCGGAAGGGTCTTCTCCGGGACGATCCACGAAGGGGAGGCAGTCTATGGCCTGATGTCAAAGACAGAGGGCAGGGTGCAGCAGGTTAGCCTCTATATGGGCCCGTACAGGGAGATCTGCCCGCAGATGTCGGCAGGGAATATTGTAGCGCTCCTCGGGTTGGAGAATGCAAGATCAGGCGAAACCCTGGTGAGGATGGCAGACAAGGACACGATGGCCCCATTCGAGAAGATGAAATACATCAGCGATCCTGTGGTGACGGTCGCGATCGAGCCGAAATACAGCCGGGACCTGCCAAAGCTAATCGATGCGCTCCACAAGATGGCAATCGAAGACCCAACATTGACCGTTAAGATCAACCAGGAGACAGGCGAGTACCTCATCGCAGGCATGGGCAGCCTCCACCTAGAGATCGCGCTCTGGGATCTCAAGCAGAGGACTGGCGGCATAGAGATCACGACCACGCCGCCAATCGTCGTTTACAGGGAGAGCCTGTTGGGCAGGGGCGGGCCTTACGAAGGGAAGTCGCCGAACAAGCACAACCGCCTCTACTGCATGGTCGAGCCGCTCAATGAGGAGACAATCGCCCTCATCCAGCAGGGAATTGTCCATGAGGACATGGACGTAAAAGAGAGGACAAAGATACTCCGCGAGAAGGCAGGCTGGGACAATGAGGAGGCGAAGAACATATGGGCGATCGACACATTCGTCAACGTATTCGTAGACGCCACAAAGGGTCTCCAGTACATCCGGGAGATAAAGGACACAATCGTCCAAGCCTTCAGGCTCGATGTCTCTGAGGGTCCGTTGGCGAAGGAGCCTATACGCGGGTTGAAGGTTAAGCTGACCGACGCTAACGTCCACGAAGACCCCGCACACAGGGGGCCAGGGCAGATAATGCCTGCGATCAGGGACGCCATATTCCAAGGGTTCCTGTCTTGCAACCCCATATTGCTTGAGCCGATAATGAAGCTAGACATGAAGGTCCCGCAGGACTTCCTGGGGGGCGTCACGAGGATAGTCGCAGGGAAGCGCGGCAAGATAATCAGCATGGACCAAGTGGGGCAAGTGATGCACCTCGTCTCGGAGCTGCCCGTCTCAGAAACTTTCGACCTCTCGGATGAGCTGAGGAGTGCTACCGCGGGGAAGGCATTCTGGGGGACGGAGTTCGCACGGTGGGCCCCAGTGCCTACAAGCCTTGTTGCCGATACTATAAGGAAGATAAGGGAGAGGAAAGGGCTCTCGCCGAACCCGCCGACGCCACAAGAGTTCATGTCGATGTAAAAGGGCGGAATCAGCTGGCGGCGCTTCCGCCAGGAAACCGCTTTTTTTATTCTTGACCGCTAAAGCGGATGCCATCCTGACGCTTTGAAATCGCAACAAATATAGGTTTGCTGAGGCGTTTTTATCATTCAAGCGGTCGTGGTCTAGTCCGGTCTATGATAGAGGCTTCCCAAGCCTCGGATCCCGGGTTCAAATCCCGGCGGCCGCATCCAATCAAACACGAAGCCGATCTCCCTGCTGGGGGCGCATCACTGTATTATCTTCAATGCCCTCTCCACTTCATGGGCGACCATCGAAGCGACGATCCACGCGTCCAGTGGCTTGCTGTAGACAGAAACCTTGTCGTCAGCGAGACTGAGGTTGTCCCTGCTGAACTCCCCCCTCTGGAAGCCCCCAATTACAAACATTGGGCTCCCCCCTCCATCTACGAGCCCTCTGAAGTAGGAAGATTTCGCGGCTTTCCCCTTCTCTGTTAGGAAGACGACCTTGGTGTGCCCTACGTTCTTCACGACGTCCTCGAGCCTGCCCTTCTTAAGGACCATGAGAGGCTTTCCCCGGGGCGGGACATTTCCTGTCTGGAAGAGTTGCTCCACGAGGCCAAGGAACCTCGAATAGTTCTTTGGGAGGTTTATCTCTGGGCTTATATCGATCACGAAATTCCCAATTGTGTGGACATAGACCTTTAGCAGCCCCTCCTTGTTGAGCGGCCTCTCGAGGAGGTTGAGCAGGGTTATGTAAGTGATGTCTGGGCGCCCCCTCCTGTCCCAATCCCGCAGATCCTTCATCGCGGCATAATGGTACGATATGTCAAGGAGGGTCTCCTCCGGGAGTTTTCCCTTCCTCTCAGCCAACTTCTTGACCGACGGATGACTCAAGAGCTCGGGCGGGACCGTCTCGAGCGCCGCCTCGGCGATTACAATGGTGATCATAGCAAGCCATCCCACCGGTCGTTTCTGGATATGCGCCTACCCTAATAAATATCTTGAGAGGCGCTGATCCGCTACTGTCTCACCGAAGCGCTTATGCCCCTCCTCATGGGAGCATTAAGCAGGTATCCAAGATGGTCAGGAATGCCAGCCTAGTCCAGGACATAGCAAGGCAGAGGATAGATCGCCTCATAAATATGGCTGCCGAGAAAGCCTCTTCTCGGCCAGACCTCTCAAGGAGATACATATCCATGGCACTGACCATTTCCAGAAGGACTCGCGTCAGGATCCCGCGAAGCCAAAAGCGCCTATTCTGCAAGAAGTGCACCACTTTCCTGCTGCCTGGAAAGACTGCCCGCGTAAGAGTGAGGCAGCACAGGTCTCCCCACATTTCGGTCTGCTGCCTAGTATGCGGGCATGTGAAGCGCTATCCGCTCAGGCGCTCAGGTTGAGCGATCGCCGACACCCAAATCCTGATGTATTGTAAACTCCAGGCATGGTCGAAAGGATTCTTCTTCATCAAACGGTTCTGAAAAAGATCCGGTCAGCCTCAGTCGGCCTCAAATGCCGACCTATTTTGCAAGGCACCAGCTGGATGAAAGATATAAATTGTTGTCAATAGATATCTATGAATAATAACTCTTAAGGTGGTTTATTTTGTTCCAAAGGATCAGGTTAGTCGCTTATTTGATCGTCCTTTCCCTCGTACTGCCATCGCTCCTGGGCGGGATTCCGCATGCACAGGCGTACCAGCCAGCCGGCTACCAAGAGTTTTATGTACTCGGGAACTCCTCATTGGTGGTCAGGGAGTTCATCGACGCATCGCTCAACTTCAACCCGTCGACAGCGCAGCCATATGGGGTCTTCAGCATCGTCTCTTCCCAAAATGAGACCCGCGTATACATCGATCAAAAGTATAATGGCTATACGTTCGACGTCTCGTCCTTCAGCGGATACGATGCCGTCTTTGAGCTCAAGAAGGGCGCGGTCCTGACTTTTGACAATTGGGCACCGCCTTATTACACCATAACCCCCTCCGGGGGAGGGAGCCTCATATCAGGAACGCTCCAGCCCGTGGACGGGGGCGATTACGTGGTCGTAGCTGGAGGTCCGATGCAGGCGGTCAGGGGGTTCACAGACAGGCAGTCGGGAACAGGCACGAACGGCACGTTCGTGGCAGAGATGACCGAGGTCTATCCGGTCGATGACGGCGGTGTCTATGCAGGCACGAGCTTCAGGGTTCCAGTTGGGGAGAATACACCTACGACAAGGGACTTCAATGGCACTGGAGCTGGTGGCAGGAGAGGTGGGTCTTATCTTCTCATACAGTCTTACTACGATGATACGAGCGTCAGCTATACGCTTAAGGGCGTCCCGCAAGCAAATTTGACATTGAACCGTGGAGAGAGCGTGGTTATCCCCCATGTGTGGCAGAATGACGTAGTCTTGTCTAACAAGAAGATCCAGGTCGTCCTCATGGCAAGCGGAGGTTATTCGTACGACACCAGATTCTTCAACCTCCCAGACGTTAACTATCCCGCTTATGATTTCTATGCTCCAACGTTCCCCTCAAGCACGAACGTGACCATGAATATACGCTTCCACATATTCGCGGTCACTTCCTCATTCGTGACCATAGAGACAAGCACAGGCATAGCGCCGGGTTGGAACAGCAAATTCCTTCCAGCAAACACAACAGACGTCTCCTTCACGACCAACGGGAGGACGCCTGTGCACATCTTCGGAAGGCCAGGCGACAAGCTGATCGTCCTGGTATCATTGGACACAGCGAGCCCCAACTACGACTGGGGGTACGTCTTGAAGGACAAGAGGACTTTCGGAAACCAGTATTACATTCCGTACGCCCCGAGCGGTCTCCGGAACAGTTACGATATGCAGCTCTATGTTATGCCGCTCTTCGATGGGACGACCATCTTTGCAGATTACAACCAGGACGGCATACCAGAAGCGAACGTGACACTCAACCGCATGCAGTCGTTTGGCTTCTACGATCCGAGCGATCTGGACAACACCGGGACCCGCCTTTACGCCGACTTCCCATTCACGGTCGTCTACGGCGAATCTGCTTTGGCCGATTCTGGCGGGAACCTCGCCGGCTTTGATTGGGGTTACCAGCTCCTTCCGCTGGACTTCCTCAACTATGACACCGCCCTGCAGATAACGAAATCCGCAAGCGCCCCAGTGGTGAACGCGAGTGGCACACTCGCCTTTGCGCTCAACGTATCGACAGGCGATTACGACATATTCAATGTCAACGCCTCAGACGTCCTGCCGCCTGGCTTCGCTTATGTGACGGGATCGTCTCAAATCACTTTCCCCAACGGTACCGTCATGATGGTGGAGCCTTCACTGTCCGGGCAAACCCTCTTCTGGCCCACGAACCTCAACATGTCGCCGTCCCAGTCGATGCTGATAACATTTACTGCGACGGCAAGCAGCGAAGCAGGGTATTACGAGAACCTCTGCTACGCTTACGGTCGGGATCTCTGGAATGACAGCCTCATTCCACAAGACAGCGAATTCGTTACCGTTTCCTCTGCCGGAATCGTGTTTGGAAGGCTTATAGACGCTACAGACCCGTTGAACCCCGCCCCTGTGCCAGGCGTCACCGTTTGGCTCTTCAATGGAACGACCGGGAGCCTCTTGAACTCGACAGTCACCGACGGCAACGGCTTCTTCAGATTTCTTGGACTCCCTGGCGGTACCTATTTTGTTGCCTACAACTCCTCCGATCCAGACGTGGGTCCCCTGCTCCCCCTGGATGACGACGATCCGCTTCTGCCAGCAGATAACCCATCAACGAGCTCTTCGAACTTCACGCTTCCCCCAAGCGGGATCCACGAGCACAACTTCAGGATGTCCCTTTCCAAGATTGACCTCATCAAATTGGACGATCCTGACCCCGTCGTGAAACAGACGATCCTCGACGGAAACCACAGGACAGAGATCAACTACACAATCATTTACAGCGTCCCTGCCGACGCGCCGGTGAGCGAGGGAACATTCATGACAGACGACCTCGGCTTCTTTATCGGGTACAAAGCAAATACCTTGAGGCTTAACGGCGTCCTCCTTACGGACGCGCTCGATGCCGACGCTGGTGACTTCAACGTAACCACTCCTGGCGCCATAACGGTCCATCTCGGGACGTTGAGGCCAGGGGATAGTGGGAACATAACATGGACCGGCCGGGTCTGCGACTGCTTCTTCGGGACTCTCCTTAACAACACTGCCTTCGTCTACAACATCAAAGGCTTCGTGGCATCGGCAGAGGCCCAGACTACCGTGAACGAGCCCCCTTATGACAACGCAACGATCTTCGGCACCGTGCAGAACTTGACATCTTTCTTGCCAATTGGCATAGGAGGCGTGACCGTCTACCTCTTCAACGATTCAGGCTTGCTCGGAACCTTCAACACCACTCCGATAGGGAGCTACCGCTTCGAGAACCTCTCCATAGGGACGTACTACGTCAACTACAGCGCGTACGACCCGTCGGTAGTTGGGCTAATAGCTGTTAATGACACCGACGGCGGGGATCCGCGCTTCGGGACTGTTATAGTCACGAACGCTACTGGCCTGTACGAGCATGACTTCAACCTCACAAAACCCGCAGGGATCAGCGGCGTCGTGTTCATAGACAATGACGGCGACACTTACTTTGGACTTGGGGACACCCCCCTCGTCGGAGTCAACGTCACTTTGATACAGGGAGGGGAGGTAGTTGCATGGGTGCTTACCGATTCGAGCGGCTTTTACAACTTCACCGACGTGATGCCTGGAGAGGTCGCGGTCGCCTATGACATTACGCCCCTCGTCCCTCTGTATTACCCGTCCTCAGATACGGACGGCGGCCTCCCTTACATTGGCTACTACCTGCTGGAGATAGGCGGTTCGGTGATCCATGACTTTGCCTTGCTTCCCCCTGCCTCGATAAGCGGTGTCGTGTACGTTGACACCACTCTCAACGGCCTCTATGACTTTGGCGATCCATTGGTTGCGGGGGTCAATGTGACGCTTCTCTCGTCTGGTTCAGAGTTTGCTTATTTCATAACCGGCATCGATGGTGCATATGCGTTTACGGACCTCCTCCCTGGCAATTACTCGGTGTCATATGCGCCTTCGGCATTAACAGAGTACCTGCCGTTCAACGACAGCGACGGCGGGGTTCCGTATTCAAGCGACCCCTACGCCCTCACTTATCTTAGCAATGTCACTCATGACTTCGGCTTGGTGCTTTCGTCCTCAATAAACGGCACCGTCTTCCTTGACAATAATGGTGACGGCATCTTCGATCCAGGGGACACGCCGCTGCCAGGGATCAACGTAACGCTTTATGACATCAACGGATATCTCGGCTCATCCGTCACTGGTGCGGATGGGAAGTACAGCTTCACTTCGCTCTACCCTGGCACATACAACGTGACCTATGACGCTTCGGGCTTGCCTTACCTGCCTTCGAACGACACGGACGGCGGGGACCCCAAATTAGGGACTGTCGTCCTCCTGCAAGGCAATTCTTCTACCCATGATTTTGCACTCGTCACCCCACCCACGGTGGGGGTTTCGAAGGGTGGCCCCTCATCAGCGTTCGTCGGCGATCTCATAACATATACGATAGCCATCCATAACACAGGCGGCGCTCCCGCGATAAATGTGACTGTGATAGACATTTTGCCCGTCGATGTTGACTATGTCGGCTCGGACCCAGAGGGAGACGTGGTAGCGGGCGCGATCACCTGGCTATTCCCACGGGTGGAACCGGGGGAAACGATATACATCGAAGTGACTGTTGAAATAAAGGATACCGTCCAAGATGACCAGCTCATAACCAACTACGTCAACTGCAGCTGGACTGATGAATACGGATCGCCTTACGATCCTTCTGAAGCCACTTGGGAGACGATCGTCAACACATACCCCCAGCTTGTAATGGAAAAATCAGGGCCAGCAGTGGCTTATGATGGCGATCTCCTCACATATACGATAACTGTCCAGAACATTGGGGGCACGGCAGCTACGAACGTCGTGGTGCGCGATACGATACCGTCCTTGGCAAAGTATGTCGGCTCAAGCCCGGCCGGTATCTACCTGCAGCCAACCGTGACGTGGATCTTTCCAACAATAGCGCCTGGCGCCTCCGAAGTTATGGAAATTCAGGTAAGGCTTCCAGCATGGCTCAGGGAAGCCACATGCCCGTGTGAGCAGACGCAAGTGATCGTCCCTAATGGTACCGTAATAGAAAACAGGGCATCTGCCACTTACTCTGATGTTTTGGGGAACTATTACGAGCCAATCTCTTCAAAGGTCCATACGACGATAATAACGTCGGCCCACGTCATTGTGGAATGGTATAGTGAGGAATATGCCCCTCTAGGGGGTATTATGAACTACTCAGCATCACTTCTCAACATTGGCGGATCAGCCGCTTACAACTTCACAATGGTGGCGACGCTGGCCCCTGGTATGGAGTTCGCAGGGGCGAGCCACCCAGGAATTTACAACGCATCTACCGGGGAAGTCTTCTGGAGGTTCGATTCCATACCAGGTGGGGACAGAGAAAGCCTCTGGTTGGCGGTGAGCTTCGATGAAGGAATGGGTGAAGGTCCAGTCCAACCTTCCTTCGCTTGGAGCTGGATTGGCGGATCGGGGGAGCAGTTCGGGCCGTTCACCAGCGTTATTGTTACGAACGCCCTCCGCCCCTCTTCGATCACCAT
>JANHAI010000096.1 GCA_024464205.1 Candidatus Methanomethylicia archaeon | reverse complement strand
TCAGCAGCATGCAAGGCAGAGAAGGCATCATCAGATCTGGAAGGGTTGACGATCTCGGTTGTGCCGTCAGCTAGGAGAGCGCATACAATCGCCCTCTGGGTATAGCTCTTCGACGGAGGGGCAACGATGCTGCCCCTCACCTTAGACTTCCTTATCCTGGCTTCCATTTACCATCCCTGCCTGGCGCTGCTGCTGTTCGTCCTGCTCCTTATTATGCGCCATCCGAGCCCCCTCCACCCGTCGACGACCTCCCCTTCACTTTCCATGCTCACGATCGCACAAACCGCAGGTCCCTTGCCGCAGAAGCCTGCCGAGATGGCGCCATTCTTCAGCGCCATCAGCATGGGCATCGGATCGGCATCAAAAGCTCTAGCCATTACCATGCCGTTCAGGAGCATCGCTTGCCAGTGCCTGCCATTAAGCGCGTCATCGAGCGCAAGCAGCGAGGGTCGGGCGTAGGCCTTGAGGCGCTGCGCATCGACCTGACCGGAGTAACGCTTGCCTTCTGGGACCAAGAAGACCGCGCTCAGCGGCTCCACCTCGATGCTCTTGAGTATCCGCCTCCCATAATTATCCGTAACATGGAGGCCTCCCAAATAGCTCGCGCAAGCATCGTCAAATGCGCCTGTCACGGTGACTCCTGCCCTGATCGACGCTTCCACGCCCATCTTTATTACCTCAAGATCCCCTAGCTTCTTTCCCAGCGCATCCAGGGTGGCGAGCATCACCGCATTAGCAGCTGCGCTTGAGCTTTTCATCCCGACCGCAATGGGGATCTCGCTCTCGGTCTTTATCCTCCCCCCTTTTCTGATGCCGAAGCGCTCGAGGGTGATCTTGAACGCCTCTGCTGCGAGGGTACCGCTCTCCCTGGCGTCTCCCTTGATCTCGACCTCTATTTCAGGCCCGTCCACAAGCTCGACCTCTGCCTCTGTCTTCAGATTGACGCCAAGGGCAGCACCATAGCCTGACGGCATGGCGTTGACCACTGTCGCGGCCCCAAAAGCGAGACCCTTGCCCCTCAATTTCCCTCTCCCTCAATCGCCCTTCTCATAACACCGATCGGCGCCTTCTTTCTGAACCATATTTCAAATGTTTTTGCACCTTGGTGGATCAGCATCTCGATGCCGCCTATCGTCTTGCAGCCCTTTGCCTTTGCGGACCTCAGGAATGCGGTCTCCCGCGGGCTATAGATCAGGTCCATCACTGCCGTTGCACTGGCCAACGCTTCTGGGGGCAGGGGGCTCTCGTCCGTGTTGGGATACATGCCAACAGGCGTGCAGTTGATTATCAGGTCAGCGCCCGCCTTTTCTCCCTCCTTAAGCGTGATCGCCTCAGCCCTCAGAAATGATGAGATGCCATTCGCAAGAGCAGATGCCTTTACAATGTCCCTGCCGGCGATGAGAATTCCGCCTGCCCTGCCGTCCCTTGCCAACTCGAACGATACTGCCCTTGCAGCCCCGCCGTAGCCAAGCACCATGATGCGCATCCCGCCGATTGAGACCCCCCCTTCCTCGAGAGCTTTTATTGCGCCATATCCGTCAGTGCTGTACCCCACTAGCTCGCCATCCACGTTGTGGATTACATTGACCGATCCAGAGAGCCCCGCGCTCGGGTCGAGGCGATCGAGGTATTTTAGTGTCTCCTCTTTATGCGGCGTAGTGACGTTGCTGCCAACAAAGCTGAGCCCCCTGATCCCCGCGATAGCCGTCCCCAATTCACTCCTGAGAACCCTGAATGCCAGGTAGGCGCAGTCAATGCCCATCTCCTTGAAGGCCGAGTTGAACATGATTGGGCTGAGCGAATGCTCAACGGGGTCGCCGATGAGGCAGCAGGCCTTCGTCTTGGCCGATATCATATCCCGAGCACCTCGTAGATCCCCCTCATCGTGATTACGTCTAGCTGGCCAGGCGCCCCTTCTTTGCCCTTTGCGACAGAGGCGTAGGTCCACTCCGACCCGAAAAGCGGCGAGGCGACCCTCGAAAGCACCCCTTTTTCGCCATAGCAGAACACGATCCGCCGACGCCCCTCAAGCCCAGCGCAGGCGTTGAGGGCCGCCAGGTTATCCCGCTGGTTAGCTGCACGCATAACTGCCTTGCAGATGGTGCCCTTCGGCTGCGCATCCACGAAACCCTTGATCTCCGCCTCGCTCAAGGGGGTTTCGCTGTGCCACGATATTATCGGCTCGGCCTTCTTGCCATCGAGCCCGCTTAGGCAGCGCTCGATGTTCTCCTCCCCCATCTCGATTCCAAGATCCACATAATCAGCAAAAACAGCAGCGTCGAGGAGAAGGCTGCCCCTTTTGCCCTCGCTGCCAGCGTATTTTCCGAGCGTCGAAGCCGGCATCACCGTCGCTATTTTCGGCAAACTGAGAGGGGCCAACCCCCTGAAAACCAGCTCAATGTCACGGCGAGCGAGCTCTGGGAGCATGTCTAGCCTCAACTCGACGAGGTCAGCGCCTTTCGCAGCAGCCTCGAATGCCACTTCTACCATCTTTGCCACGTCACCCTCGACAACCGTGGCGCAAACCCTGGGCCTAATCTCCGACAACCCCCTCAAGAGCTTTCGCTACCGTCCCAGTTGGCGGATCCGCGACAACAATGCCCCTGCCGAGGCCATTCGGAAGGGCAAATTTGAGCCTGCCACCCTCCACCTTCTTGTCGTGCCACATCAGGTCAACTATCGCTTCTTTGGAAACCCCCTCCAGCCGCTTCGGTAGGCCGTATGATTCTATTATCCTCTCCAGCCTCTCGGCTTCATCATCGCTGCACAGCCCGAGCAGCCTTGCAAGCCTAGTCTCTGCCACCATGCCTACCGATATAGCCTCGCCGTGGCTGTAGCCCCTGTATTCCATTGCTGCTTCGATCGCGTGACCGACGGTATGCCCGAAATTCAACAGCGTCCTCAAGCCCTTTGCCTCCCTCTCGTCGACCGAGACGAGTTTTGCCTTCAAGCGGGCTGCTGCAGAGATTGCCCTCAGCGTCGCCTCCCTTTCCAAGGCATTCAATCGCCCTTTTTCCCTCTCAATGAACTCGAAGAGACGGATATCCATTATGGCTCCGTACTTGATGAGCTCTGCTAATCCGCAACGAACCTCCCTCTGAGGTAGCGTCTTAAGGACATCCACGTCCGACAGGACCAAGCATGGCTGCCAGAACGCTCCAATCGAGTTCTTCCCGCCTGGCAAGTTGAGGGCTGCCTTGCCTCCGATGCTGCTGTCCACCTGCGCCAGAAGGGTTGTCGGGAGATGCACTAGCCTGACGCCCCTCATGTATGTTGCGGCAACGAACCCTGCCAGGTCTCCAACGCACCCCCCTCCGAGCGACACTATTAAGGCGTCCTTTCCAGCCCGGGCGGCGAGCAGCTCCCCCATCACTTCTGCATATGTCTGGATGGTCTTCGCCCCCTCCCGATCTGGGACCTCGATCACAACCGGTCTTATCCCTGAGCTGGCAATACTCCCCTCTACAGCCGTGCCGTATAGCCTCCTTATGCCTTCGACAGTAATGACCGCTACAACGCTGGTTCCGCTTAGCCCGCTCAACTCCTGGCCAACGGAGGCAATAACGCCGCTGCCGACTTTTATCGGGTATCCCCTTTGCCCCAGATGGACCCTTATTGTCTGCAAATGCACGACCTTCCTACCGCCCTCGCTACTTCGGAGATCTCCGACATGGCGGCCCTGAATTCGCCTGGCGTTAGCGACTGTGGGCCGTCGCTCGCCGCCTCCTCTGGGTGGGGGTGGACTTCGATCAGTAAGCCATCAGCCCCAGCAGCTATTGCCGCCTTCGCAGCGGGGATTACGAGGTCTCTCCTCCCTGTCGCATGGCTTGGATCCGCGATCACTGGGAGGTGGGTCATTGTCTTCACGAGAGCCATCCCCGCTACGTCGAGCACGTTCCTCGTCGCAGTCTCGAACGTCCTGATCCCCCTCTCGCAGAGTATTACGTTCCAGTTGCCTTCGAGCAGTATGTACTCCGCCGCGAGCATCCATTCCTCGATCGTGGCCGATATCCCCCTCTTCAGGACAACAGGCTTCCCAGCCCTACCGGCAGCGCGCAGCAGCTCAAAGTTTTGCATGTTCCTGGCGCCGATCTGGATCGCGTCAGCGTACTTGGCGACCTGCGGGACCTGATCTGGCGATGTGGCTTCAGTCAGGACTGGGATGCCCATTTCATCAGAAACCTCACGGAGGATCTTCAGCCCATCGATGCCTAGCCCTTGGAATGAGTATGGCGACGTCCTCGGCTTGAAAGCCCCTCCCCTTAGGACGCCTGCGCCAGCGGCCATAACGGCCCTGGCAGTTACGCTTATCTGCTCCCTGCTCTCAACAGCACACGGGCCTGCGCAAACAACGATCCCCTCCCCGCCGAACTCGGCATCACCGATCTTTACGATTGAGCTGCGCCCGATGAGATCGCGGCTGCAGAGAGGTGCCACTCCTTTATGGCCCCCAACCGATCCCTTCGGCAGCTTTGCAACGAGCCCATCGGGGATCCCGCCATTCACAAGGTAGAGCGTGCCCCAAGGCGAATCCAATAGCCTGAGCTTCCCCTCGAGCGCCCGCTCAACTTCCTCAGACCTTTCCGGCAGCCTTATGATCGTCAA
>JANHAI010000095.1 GCA_024464205.1 Candidatus Methanomethylicia archaeon | reverse complement strand
AATCCGTCATCTCCTCGAACATTTCCTTCGGCGCCCCGCATGCCGGGCATGTCCAGTCTTCTGGGATACTCTCAAAAGGCGTGCCTGGCTCTATTCCTGAATCTGGATCGCCCTTCTGGGGGTCGTATATGTAGCCGCACACAGAGCATTTCCACTTGTTCAAAGCTTCACCCCCTTGACCCGCTCTCCAAGTTCAACTCCTGCATCGTAGCACCTTTTAAGGTCTGCGTCAGTCGGGGTGAACCTCACCTCGATGCCTTCCCGGATTGGTGTGGCGTCTATCGCCTTGAGCTCCTCGTCCAGTTTCTTCGTGATCCCTGGTCCCCACCCGTAAGCCCCAAAAGAGAGGCCCGCTTTGCCCTTTGTCCTTACTAGCCTGAGAAGCATTGTGGCGTACATCAACTGAGGGAACGGGCCGCCAAGGACCGTCAACGATCCGATAGCAATCCCCCGGGACTCCATCGCATCCGCCAAGAGATCAGACCACCCTGCCCAATCGAGATCGCCGCTGTCCCTCAAGACGACCTCTACCCCTGTGGACTGGACGCCTTCGGCTATGGCATGGGCCATCCTCTCGACATCCTTCCAGATTGAGGAATAGAGTATCAGGACTTTCTCTCTGTCTGGGCGGGTTGCCATCTTCTCGTAGAGGCTCACTATTCTCATCGCGTCGCGCCAGACGGGCCCATGAGAGGGGCAGATCATCTTGGGCGACAGCTCCTTTGTCTTCTCGATTCCCTTCAGAACAATTGGTGCCAACGGTCTGAATATGAAAGCGAAATACCTGCGTGCGAAGGATTCTATGTCAGGAACAGCCTCGGCTTTCATGTCAGATTCTATGACTTGGGTGCCGTACATGTCGCAGGGGAACAGGATCCCCTCGCCTTCAAGAAATGTCCACATGACTTCTGGCCAATGGAGCATGGGGGCCTCGATGAATTTCATGCGCTTTGAGCCTGTTGAGAGGATGTCGCCGTCCTTGACAACTGTGAACCTGCCAGAGACTCCCATGTGAGTCAAGAAATCTTTGCATTTCGAGGTGCAGACGATGTCCGCACCCTTCGCGACGTCCAAGAGTTCCTTCAGTGAAGATGCATGGTCCGGCTCAGCGTGGTTCACAATTATGTGCTTAATGGCGGACGGCTCCGTGTGCTCGGAGACATGCCTCAAGAATTCGTCAAAGAACGGAAGGTAGACCGTGTCAATTACTGATACCTCATCGTCAATTATGAGATACGCGTTGTAAGTCCCGCCCCTTGGGGTAGCTACACCATGGAAATTCTTAAGCTTCCAGTCGAAGGCGCCGACCCAGAAAACTCCATCAGATAATCTTATCGACAAATTGAACCGCCTTTATCTAACATTAATCAGCCACCAATATTTTCCTTTCCCTCAATCGTCCCCCTCGCGAAAATCACCCTATTTGCGGACAGGCAACATTAATAACACCATCAACCAGATCGTAAAGAAAGGTGAAAGCTCATGCGGAGGGGGATGATTGCAGGGCTCGTATTCGTGTCGCTCGCCGTCCTCTACTTCTTCTCCATCCTGCACCGCGTAGGGATTGCCGTGATCGCTTACGACATCATGAGCGAGTTCCAGACCGACGCCTCGCTCCTGGGCCTCATGTCCTCGTCATACTTCTTCCCCTACGCATTCGCCCAGATACCGGTTGGGATAATGCTAGACAGGATAGGGATAAGGAAGACCGTCGCAATGCTCGCCACAATAGCGTGCGCGGGGAGCCTCGTCTTCTCCTTCGGCTCGTCTATAGGCATGCTCTCGGTCGGGAGGGCTCTGGTGGGGTTCGGGGTAGGCGGCTTCTACATATCCTCTCTCAAGGCGATCGCCGTCTGGTACAAACCGGGGCAGTTCGCCACTCTCGCGGGGCTGCTCACCGCCATTGGCAACATCGGGGGCATCGTAGCCTCCTCGCCGCTAGCCCTCCTGACCCTCATGATGGGATGGAGGGGGGCATTCCTCGTCATCTTTTTCCTGATGTCCGTTTTCACAGTGGTCGCATGGTTCGTGGTAAAGGACAGCGATGATTCCTCTTTCAGATCAAAGTCTAGCATACTGGACGACCTGAAAGCCGTTTTCTCGCAGAGGGAATTCATCAAGATAATGTTCATCCCGTTCTTCGTCTATGGGTTCTTCATCAGCTTCCAGGGGCTGTGGGGCGGGCCATTCCTGATGGACGTTTATGGCATGACAAAAGAGGCTGCTGGCGGCTACCTCATGATGATAGGTATAGGCTTTGCCCTCGGCGGTCCCATAGCGGGCATAATTTCCGACTCCGTCAAGCGGCGGAAGCCCATACTTCTTGCTGGCCAGGCGCTGAGCCTCGCCTTCTGGGTAATAATGGCATCTTTTGGTAGCGGGCTCGCCGCTATCCCGATGTACTCGGCGTTCTTCTTGCTGGGCCTGGCTTTTGGATTTGCTAACATCTACATGACCATCTCCAAAGAGCTCTTCCACCCTGGCATGACAGGGATGGCCCTTGCGTGCTTCAACACGTTCAATTTCGTTGGCGCTGGGATCTTCCAATCGCTGATGGGGTTCATGCTTGACCTGACATTCGGCGGGGCCCGCTCATTCGAGGCTTACCAGCTGATATTTGTCATGTGCTCCATCTGCGTATTCATGACGATCTTCCTCGCCCTGATCAGCAAGGAGACTTATGGCATCGTGCATAGGACCTAGGCAGCGGGATTATTTCTTCGGTTCAAAAAGCCTCTTCTGGTACTTTGGATCAACGGCAAGGAAATCGCTTATCGCTTTTATGAGCTTCTTCTGTGAGGGGCTGCAGACCAGCTTGCCGTCGCTGACCTTCCGCTTGTAGCCTGAGGCGATCTCTGCAAAATCGTAGATCCCCCTCCCCCTGCAGTCCTTGGCATAATCGAAGAACTCCCTAAGGATCTTCTCGCCCTCAGAATTCATATGGCTCAATTATCAGCGCAGGATTTAAAGTTCAGCAGGAGATAGTAATAAACCGCAAATAACCGATTTGGGTGCTCAATATGGCGAAGATACTGATGGTAATCTCCGAGAGAGGCTTCAGGGACGAAGAGTTTTCTGAACCGTATTCTCTCTTCAAGTCTGCCAACCACGATGTGACGGTTGCGAGCACGGGCCCTGGCGAGGCAGTCGGGAAGCTTGGGATGAGGGTGAAGCCTGACACGACCATAGACAAGGTGGACCCAGCCGCTTACGACGCGGTCGTCGTCGCGGGTGGGCCGACTACCCCTACTTACATCTGGGGAAACAGGCACGTCCAGAAGGCGCTCCAGGAGACTCACAAGAAAGGCGGTGTAATCGCTGCCATATGCCTGGCGCCCGTCGTGATGGCGAAAGCATCGTTGGTGAGCGGGAAGCGGTGCACGGTTTACCCGACTGACGAATCGATATCCGAGATGAAGAAAGGTGGCTGCACGCTCGTCAAGGATCACGTCGTCGCAGACGGCAGGATCATAACCGCAGACGGGCCGGCTGTCGCCTCTGAGTTTGGCAAGGCTGTGCTGAGGGCGCTCCAGAAGTAGTCGATGATCTGGTCGTCCCCCTCAGCCAAGTCGTGCCTAGCTCCTTGCCAGAAGCAGCGCCAAATGACAGCCAACACGGAAACGGATCGTTTCCCTGATCCGCCTCTACTTTATCCGCTTATGGCGCCTCATCTGATGCACCAAAATTGAAATGATGATCATCACTGCCCCGAAGAATGCAAGCAATGGGACATTGGGCGCTGGCGGGGCGCCCTGGAAGAGATCAGCCTTGCGCACGAAGAGATCCCAAGAGGACGGACTAAATTCATTTTGATGGTCGTAAAGCCTGGCAAGCCCTTCCGCGAGCAGGGCCTTGTTGGCGTTGATCATGTGCGTGGAGTTGTATTCCACGTAGACGACGCATACGAGCCTGCCGTACGAATCGCTGCGGTACACGTCGTCAACGTCAAGATATGCTGTCTTGTTGTAGATCAGGGCAGAAAGGAATTCCTTCGCCTCCCGGTATCCCTGCTCGTTCACCTCCGGCGTATCGATATCAGCCATTCTCACCCTGTCCCCTGTCTCTATCCTGAAGGTGTCGCCGTCCGTTATCTGCGTCACTCTTGACGCCAAATTTACCTCGGCCCCCAGCACTACTTGCGGAAAAAGCGCCCCCATGGTTATTAGGGTGAGCAATATGAGCGACCCTTTCATGTCAACAATCACGCCCTCTCTAGATGATCTGCGGAATGCCGCCCTGCTTTAAAAGCGATTCCGATCCCCATTCAGAACAAATGTTATATCCGCTCTTGACTTCTGAATAGATTAAGGGCGCACCAATCATGATAGATCTCCCGAAAGAAGAGAAGCGTAAGATCGCACAAGTCCTCGTTAAGGAATCAATGAGGATCGGAAAAAAGAGAGACGGATCATTCGATTCCGTATACCTGAGGTACAATGGGACCGACCCGTCCTGCGAGGAGTTCGCCTACATGGTTGAAGAGGAATGCTGGAAAGTGGGCGCGTACGTCCTGCCGAGGAGGTACAGCTCCTTGAGGATGCGTGAGATGTACTCATTGGCTCCTGAAGAATCGATAAAGCAGATGGACCCATTGGCGGAGGCGATCGCCAA
>JANHAI010000094.1 GCA_024464205.1 Candidatus Methanomethylicia archaeon | reverse complement strand
ACTTCCAACGATTTCCTGATGTCGTACTTTTTTGCCCTATTGGATTTTATACTGATGATCGGCTTTTGGACTGGCGCAAAATGGTCCTGGCTATTCGGTCTTCTCTTCAATGCGTTCAACATAGTGAACTACGTCTTCATGTACCTCTCGAGCCCACTGCTGTGGTTCATAATTCCCCTGCTTCTGCGCCTCATAATACTCTTCGGCTTGAGGAGCAGGAAGATGCGGGAATTCTTCAATTTCAGGCCTGTTAGGCTATGAGTGGTAATACTTCCTCTTTGATGTAAGTGACGAACTCAGCCGGCTTTATCTCGCTGAACGAAGTGACAACGGCGCTCCTCGTTACTCCTGCGACTATGCCATATTTCCTTGACTTGAATACCATGTACCAAATGCTTCCGCGTGAGCTGTAGTCGTTGTATAGCGCAGTGTCTGCCAAGACTGAGCCGTAAAGTGAGAGCTTGTTTATGTTTGGTATGTCCACGCCGTCGAAGAATATTACCTTCGTGTCTTCAGGGTTCGCTTCATGGAACTTCTTGAGGGTCTCCGGCGGTATCTTGGCTTCCACTATGCCTCCCTGAGATATGAATAGTATCTTGCTCATTATGTTGGCTATGTTGTTCGCAACGTTCTTCTTCTCAAGCACAATAAGGAAAGTCCTCCCCCGACTAAGCGCGAATATGAACGGAGCCTCCATCGTCTTCGTCACAAACTTGACGCCGTCCCTGTGGTTCAACGAAAGGACCAGATCCTTCGAAAAAACCCCCTCAATGGAATCTTGCGTCATAGAGAGCTTTGCGATCTCGGTCAGCAGAGGTATTTTCTGATCGTCATGCACGAACTCGTCCTCCGCCTTGTAACCTTTGAGCTTGCCTGAAATAGTCGGGAGGTCTGCTTCTTCTTTTAGCAAAAAAACTTTGGCTGCAAGGACCAAACCAATCACCTTTTACAATCAGTTGTTGCCTGCGCCGTCCACCCAGGCAAACCTCTTCTGAAGAGACTTTGAGTAATAAAGCTTCCAGTCAAAATCGATCCTGCGCCCCCAATCTGCGTAGACCCTAGGATCGATATAGTTCTTCAGCGAGGTATTCAGGTTATAGTCCCGGGTCTCCTTTATTGCGTTGATCCTGAGCTCGAGCTCCTTCACCTTCTCTTCCTTTGCCTTGTTCTTCTTGAGCTCCTCAAGCCTCTGCTCCTTCTTCTTCAAGGATTCTTCCCATGTCTTAGGGAGCTTCCTCTTGTGGTTGCATACCTTCGCAGCCTCGAGATTTGCCATTATTGCCCTGTACTTCTTTCTGTAGGGCGGGTCGCGCTTGGTCAGCCCGGGCTGCCTTAGAACCGAAGACGTGGCCGTAGAGGCGTGGTACGTCCTAAATACCTTCGCAGTGAGGCCCGGCATCACCTCTGCTAAATAGGCATTGACCTTCTGCGATCGGACGCCATTGAAGATCGTCTCGTTGCCCTCTTTGATGAAGTCATGGAGGTTCCGCCATACCTCCGGATCGGGCTTGATCTTGTTCACCCACCTGACAGAATCTTTCCCGAGGAAATCGAATGTGACCGTCCTTTCAGATTTGTCGAAGCTCACATGCTCTGCCCTCAAGGTGGTGGCACCCACGGTGTCTGCCTCGTCCTCATCCTTCTCGTCGCCAACCCTCATCTTTAGCCTGTCGATGAGATAGCAGACGGTTGCCACTTTCCTTTCCAATGGATCCTCTGAAGATAATCCCCTCCTGATGTGCTCCCTGACCTCTTTTATCTTCCTCTCTAGCTCGCGGGCTTTGTCGAATTTCTCGATATCCCTGACCTGTTTTATGTATGCGGTGTCAGAGAGCCAGACATATTTCATCTTGTTCCTGAGCTTGTCGCGCCACCTCGCTATCCAAAGCGAGTTAGGGTCAAAGATGATTGCCTGCCACTTCCCCCCAGAAGGCGCTTCAGGTATCTGGCTGTCTGGAGATAGGTTCAGAGTGATCTCATCCGACTTGACTGAAGGCTTCCAGCTCCCCCTTAGCGGGTGGCTCCCCCTCCCCATGAATATGGATGCTGGCTCGACCATGTAATTGCTGATGTCCATCCTTATGCCATTGACATAGGCGACGCCGTACTTCTCTTTATTAGCCTCCCTTATTTTCTTCCTCTCATTAGCGAGCGCCTTCTTCTCCTCCTTTGTCATCGCATCCTTCTTTGCCTTCTCCTTCTCAAGCCACGTGGTGATGCTTGAGAAATCGAAGTCCTCTGGCCTCAGCTCGCCACCTACCTTCAATGCTTTGCCAAAATCTTTAAAGAAATTTTTTATAAAAACCTCGTCTTTGAAATAATCAGTATTGATCTTTTTAGCCCATGCAACTGCCATCTCTTCCTGCTCAGGCGTCAGCTTGATCTCCTTTCCCCTGAACTTGATTGAGAATCCTAAATATTTGTATTCAGGTATCAGCACTCCGTTATGCCTGAGCGACTTTACGACCATTTTCTCCATAATGATCTGCCTATGCCTTTTAGACAAATGTGATAAATTAGATAAGCTTTACCCAAATCTGTTGCAAAATGAACGCCATCCCTAGCCAGTCAATATTAACTGTGCCCCCGATCAATACAGCTGCCCGTGCATCTTCAATCTGACAAAGTTTATTAATGGCGCAATAAAAATTGAAAAAGCTCTTGGAGGATTATAGCCACGTCAAAATTGACCATCCTTGAGGTTGTACTCGAAAATTTCATGTCATACGAGTACGCCAGGGTCCAATTGAGGCGTGGGCTTAACTTGATCTGCGGACCAAACGGGGCGGGGAAGTCCTCGATACTCCTTGCGATCTCCGTAGGGACAGGGCAGAGCTATACCGAGAGGTCAAGGAAGCTTGCCGATCTCATCAGGCGTGGGAAAGAGACAGCAAGGGTCACGCTGGTCCTCAACAACTCGGCAGCTGACGGGAAAAGGCCGGTGCCTTTCATCAATAACGACCTAATTGCGATATCCAGGTACCTCAAGAAAGACGGCACGTATTGGTTCGAGATCAATGGCAAAGAGGCAAGCAAGTTCGATGTAAATAGGCTCTTCAAGAATGTGGGGATGAACCCCGACAACATGCTTATCATAATGCACCAGAACATGATTGAGGAGTTCGCAATCACCTCGCCTGAAGAGAAGCTCAGGATGGTTGAGGAGGCTGTTGGGTTCTCGCAATACAGGAAAGCCATCTATGATTCAGAGGAGAAGCTCAACCGTATCCTAGGAGAGGAGGAGGCGACCTCACAGCTCCTCTCTAGCGCCGAGCAGACCTTGGCTTATTGGAAGGAGCTAAACGACAAGTTCAATGAGAAGAGGGCCCTCTTGGACAGAAGGTCTTTCCTTGAGAGGGAGATGATCTGGGCGCAGATCATACGGAATGAAAAGAACGTCGCATCCCTCGAGGAGAGGTTGAACCTCAAATCGGCGCAGCTGATAAGCCTGTCTAAGGAAATCTCCGATAACGCCAAGGCCGCCAAAGACTGCTGGGAGCTTTACCTGGGGGAGAAGGAGCGCTTCAGGCAGATCTTGTCCCTTTCCTCAGCGAATCGCGACGTATCTCGCGACGTGGGAGTCTTGAGCGAGAGCCTCGACAATACGGTGAAGCGATACGTAGAGATTAAGGTAAACGAAGCGATAATGCGCTTCAAGATCGATGAGCTGGAGAGAGACTTGAGGGATCTCAGGAATTCGCTTACTGATGCCCGTGCAGCATTGGAAGAGATCAACAGGCTCCGGGAGAAGGCTGGTGAAAGGATCGATACATCACGGACGCTGATGGAGATCTCTGATGAGACCAAATATGTCAATGCGCACCTCCTCTCGCTGGGCGAAGTCCCTGACGATACCCCATCAATGTACCAGACATACCAGAAGACTTACGCTGAGCTCAAGCAGAAGGCTGAGATAGTCGGCGAAAACAGGAGAAGAACGATAGAGGAGCTTGACGAGCGGAAGAGGATCTGGAAAGGAGTTATGGAGAAGCTGATCGAGGATACAGTGCCCATATACAAGGACGTGCTCGCTAGGGTAAACGGAATGGGGAGCATCCGATTATCGGGAATGGACGATCCGGATAAGGCCGGAATCGAGGTCACCGTTGGCTTCAGGGGGACCTCGCCGGTCGTTCTCGATGCGTATGCCCAGAGCGGCGGGGAGCGGGCGGTCGCCACAATGGCTTTCCTGCTCGCCCTTCAGCACAACCTTAAATCGCCCGTGAGGGCAGTCGATGAATTCGACGTACACATGGATCCGTCAAACAGGGAAGCCATGATGAGGATGCTCTTCTCGTTCATGAATGAAAATTCAGACGTCCAATTCATAGTCATAACCCCTAGCCAGCTCTCTGCGATAGGCGAGTTCACAAACATCATATTCGTGCAGAACGTCCATGGGAAATCGGAGGTGGCAAAAGCTGCCGCAAAGCCATAAAGAGGGGTATTATGAGGAGCTTGCAAGGATTATCAACCTGTGCCAGAGCATAAGCTCAAAAAGCGACGACCCCTTCCTTGTGGACGTACCTCAGAAATTGAAGGTACTCAAAGAGCTGCTGCCAAAGTGGAAGATAATCGATGAGCTGTTGATGGATGCAGAGGCGCTAAAAGAGCTCTCCATCATGGTCAAACTCCAGAGTGATTGGGTGAGGCGGA
>JANHAI010000003.1 GCA_024464205.1 Candidatus Methanomethylicia archaeon | reverse complement strand
ACTACTTCAAAGAAATAAAAGCGATACTTGATAGGCACCAAATACTTTTCATAGACGACGAGGTCCAAGCTGGAAACGGCCGGAGTGGCAAGTTGTGGGGCATAGAGCACTATGGGGTAGTCCCAGACATACTGACCGTGTCAAAAGCAATTGCGAACGGGTTCCCGCTCGGCGTCACCATGATGAATGAATCGGTGGATTCCCTCCTTAAGCCAGGGGAGCACTATTCGACATTAGGAGGAAACGCAATCGCGTGCGTCGCCGCCACCGCTGTCCTCGAGCAATTGCGAGGGGGTATAATCGAAAAGGCAAGCGAGAGCGGGAAGTACTTCAAAGCCGGATTGGAGAAGCTGATGGATAAGTACGAAATAATAGGCGACGTCCGAGGGGTAGGTCTTTTCATTGGCGTTGAGCTGGTAAAAGACCGGTCGTCCAAGGCGCCAGCGCGTGAAGAAGCTGCAAAGTTCCTTCAGGAACTGTTCGCGAGGAGAGTGCTCGTAGGCGTCGGCGGCCTTGAGGGGAACGTCATCAGGATAGAGCCGCCATTGGTCTTGAGCAGAGAACATATAGACCAGTCGTTGGAGGCGTTCGAGGGATCGTTAAAGGCGATAAGATCGTAGAGCGCCCCGTCAGTCCTGCCGCGAATTCAATTGATTGATTATCCTTTCGACCTCCATTATATTGCCGATCACGTAGTCTGGCCGCTTCTCCAGAATCTTATGGATCGGAGTAACTCCTGTGGTAACCGCAATAGTGACCGCCCCCGCCGCTTTGCCTGCTGCCACGTCGGCATCGGTATCGCCAACCACAACAAGGGCTCCAAGTTCAAGACCGAGCGCGCTTGCCGCCTTGATTATGGGGTCCGGCGAAGGCTTGTGATCATCCGTGTCCTCGAACCCAACAACAGCGCCAAAGTAGTGGGCAAGATCGAAGGACTCAAGCACCTTCACGGCATTGTACCTGCTCTTCGTGGTGACAACCGCCATCTTGAGGTTTTTCGCAGAAAGTGCCTCAAGCGTCTCCCTAGCCTTTGGCAAGAGCTTTGTGCTGCCGATGAACCGCATATAGTTTTCCTTGTAATCTAGGAATAGCTCTTCCATCCTCTCTTCCTCTATCGAAGGCTCGACCCTCCGGAAGAGGTCAAAGATCGTCAAGCCCATCACGCTCACAAGCGTTTCCAAGTCGACTCCGCGGAAGCCTTTTGACCGAAGCGTCGCATCCGCCGCCTGGCGTATGGTCTCCACGGAATCCACAAGCGTGTTGTCGAGATCGAAGACCACTCCCCTTATCATGATCCGATCGCCTATTTACCATGGACTGCCCGGAATTTATTAAGCTGTTCCATAAAAGCGCCTCTTTCAAATGACAATTGAAAGGATACTGATGAAAAGCTATAAATCATAACCTATTATAGATATTACTTCCCCTAGGTGAGTAATTTTATATGTCTGGAAGAACACATCCGCCTATTTTACCACCACAGGTTCGCATAAAAACATTCGAGCCATATGCAGAAAACCTTGATGACAGGATGGCACTTTACGAAGCCAGCCGATGCATAACCTGTTACGAGCCCCCTTGCAAAGAGGCTTGCCCTACCCACATAGACATACCTGAGTTCATCCACCGCATAAAGAGTGGAAATTACTATGGAGCGGCAAAGGTAATCCGCCAGAGCAACATATTCGGCGGGGAGTGCGCCTATGTCTGCCCTGTCGAGCGGCTATGCGAAGAGAAATGCGTCAGGAATAGCCTGAAAGACGAGCCAGTGGCAATATCCCTGCTCCAGCGCTTCGCCTTTGAAAAGGAGCGCAAGAAGGGAATAATTAAATTCGAGAAGGCGCCGCCAAAAAAGAAGAAGGTGGCGGTTGTCGGCGCAGGCCCTGCCGGCCTCTCGGCTGCCTATGAGCTTGCCAGAAAAGGCTACAAGGTTACCGTCTTTGACAGCAACCCTAAGGCTGGCGGACTCATGCTATACGGCATACTCCCATGGAAAGCCTCGTGGGAGGTCGCCGAATCAGAGATCAAGAACATACTTGAATACGGGATAGAGTTCGTGCCAAGCAAAAAGGTCTCAGATCTCAAAGCCCTGCTGAATGAATATGGCGCCGTCTTCATAGGGGCGGGCACATCAAAGTCAGCCAAGCTTGGAATTGAAGGGGAGGACCTAAAGGGCGTCTACCCTGCCCAGGATTTCCTGTACGATGTTGCGAGGCACCTCCAAAAGAAAGGGAAGGCTCCAGATCTGAAAGGGAAGCGCGTCGCAATTATCGGTGGGGGAGACACGGCAATCGATGCTTCAATGGCTTCGCTAAGGCTCGGCGCTGAGAGGGTCTACATCATATACAGGCGCTCGCTAGCTGAGATGCCTGCAGTACCTTATGGGAGGAAGCAGGCAAAGGAGGAAGGGGTGGAATTCTTGCTCCTCTCAAGCCCAGTCAGGATACATGGAAAGAACGGAGCGGTGACAGCTATCGAGTGCGTAAAGATGGCACTCGGAGAGCCAGACCAGTCTGGGAGACGGGCAGTCACACCAATCAAGGGCTCAGAGTTCAAGATGGACATCGACGCGGTCATCGTTGCCGTCGGCCAAAAGCCTGACCAAGAGGCGCTGAAGTCATTTGGCCTGAAGCTGAAGAACGGGCTCATCGAGACCGACAACAAATTCGCAACATCCATAAAGGGAGTCTTTGCTGGCGGCGACGTCGTGAACGGAGGCGAAACGGTCGTCAAAGCGACGGCCGAAGGGAAACTGGCGGCAGAATCAATAGACCAGTTCCTTAAGGGAGGCTCCAAGTGAGGGTGAGAATATGGTATCAAAACCAGATATCTCAGTAAAATTCTGCGGGTACGAGATTGAAAACCCATTCCTTTTGTCTTCAGCCCCCCCGACGTGCACAGGGGAGATGATACAGCGTGCCTTCAAAGCAGGGTGGGGCGGCGCTGTCACAAAGACGATCAAGCCTGACAAGACGCCAGTCTACGATCTCAAGAACAGGTTCGGGAGGATGGGGATCGAAGACAAGCAATTGGTTCTATTCGAGAACATAGAGGAGGTCTCAAAGCGCCCGGTAGGCACATGGGTAAAGGAGATCAAGGAGATCAAGAAGGCATTCCCTGACAAGCTCTTAGTTGGAAGCCTAATGGCAGAACCGAAAGAAGACGACTGGGAGGATCTTGCTAGGGTAATCTCGGAGGCTGGCGTTGACATGCTCGAACTGAACTTCGGCTGCCCCCACGGGATGCCTGAGCGCGGCATGGGTGCGTTCTGCGGGCAGCGCCCGGAGCTCATAGACTCTCTCACGAAGGCCGCAAAGAGGGGATCGTCAGTCCCAGTTATGGTCAAGCTGACCCCCAACGTTACTGACATCGCTTACATGGCAAAGACTGCCGAACAAGCTGGCGCAGACGCGACTTCAGCGATTAACACAGTCCTTGGCCTGATAGGCGTCAATATCGATACCTTCGAGCCTATGCCATCCGTCGATGGAAAGAGCACTTTTGGCGGGATGTCGGGCCCTGGCGTAAAGCCCATTGGCATGAGGTGCGTGGCGCAGATCGCCCAGGCAACGAACATACCCGTCTCAGGCATTGGCGGGATCTCAACGTGGAAAGACGCTGTTGAATACCTCTTGATTGGGGCAGCGAACGTCCAAGTCTGCACAGCAGTCATGTGGCGCGGCTACAGGATAGTCGGGGACCTTGTTGACGGCCTGACGAACTACCTCTCCGACAAGGGATTCAAGTCCGTCAATGAGATAATCGGCAAGACCCTCCCAAGGCTGACCTCTTGGTCAAAGCTCGACAAGGATTGGAAAGTCGTCGCCAACATAGACAAGGACAAGTGCATCAAGTGCGGCGTCTGCTACATCGGATGCTACGACGGCGGCTACCAAGCCATTAAATTCGAGCCAAACACCGGCAAGGCTGCAGAGGTGGACGAAGAGAAGTGCGACGCGTGCTCGCTCTGCTACCTCTCGTGCCCAGTTCCAGGCTGCATAACATGGAAGCGCGTGCAGCAGAAATAGGCAAGCATATTTCCCCTTTTTTCTATATTTGTATTAAGGGTATTTGAGGAGGCCATAGTGAATGGATCTACTCATTAAAAATGGGATTTTAGTCACTCCCACGGATTGCTTCAAGGCAGACATAGGGGTCGACGAGGGAAAGATCGTTGCAATCAGCTCCAAAATGCCCGCTGAAGCCGACGATGTTGTAGATGCAAAGGGAAAATATGTCCTACCTGGCGGCATTGATCCACACACCCACATGGAAATGCCTTTCATGGGCGCGACTACCGTCGACGACTTCGAATATGGCACCATTGCAGCAGCCTTCGGAGGCGTTACCACAATAATCGACTTTGCGATTCAGCCAAAAGACAAGACATTCCTCGAAACAATAGCCCTCTGGAAAGCAAAGGCAGATCCAAAAGTCGTGACTGACTACGCCCTACACGTCGCGGTAACTAACCTCACCGAAGATCTGATAAAGGAAATACCGGATGTCCAGAAGGCAGGCGTCCAAAGCTTCAAGCTCTTCATGCCATACCGCAAAGAGGGCCTTATGAGCGACGATGGGCGGATCTTTAGGATGCTAGAAGAGAGCAGGAAGCTCAATTTCTTGGTGCAGCTGCATGCCGAGAACAATTCGATACTAGAGATGCTGATCGAGAGAAATGTTAATGCTGGAAAGCTGTCAGCTGAATACCACGCAAAAAGCAGGCCAAACTATTGCGAGGGAGAGGCAATCAACAGGGGCCTAGCGATGGCTCATGCCACAAACGGCAACTTGTACATCGTGCACATGTCAACTAAGGAGGGCTTGATGGAGCTCCGCAGGTGGAAGATGATGGGGGCGAATGTCTTTGGCGAGACATGCCCTCACTACTTGGTCCTGAACGACGAGAAATACCTGTCCCCCAAAGGGAGGAGATACATCATGTCGCCTCCTTTGAGGGGCAAGGCTGACAACGAGGCTTTATGGGACGGATTGTTCGATCATTCGCTGGATACAGTCGGTACTGATCACTGCACATTCACTGACGCCCAGAAAGACCTTGGAAAAGACAACTTCACTAAAGTGCCAAATGGTGTGCCAGGCGTGGAAACCATGATACCCCTCCTTTACAGTGAGGGAGTAAGGCGCAGAAAAATGAGCATAAATCGGCTCGTCGAAATGACCGCATTAAACCCTGCGAAGTTATTCGGACTTTACCCGAGGAAGGGGACCCTAAACATCGGAAGCGATGCAGATATCGTCATCTTCGACCCTGACTTTGAGCTTCAGCTATCGCGCGAAAACCTGCACTCAAAAATAGATTACTCGATATATGAGGAATTCACGGTCAAAGGAATGCCAACCTACACTTTCGTCCGTGGCAAGCCGGTTGTGTACAACAGGGAATACGTCGGGAAGAAGGGATCCGGAAAATACGTGCACGCGATCAAGCCACAATTCTAATAATCAAAACTATACCTTTTTTTTTAACGACATGATAAGAAAATATACTTTTTTCTGAAAGTATTTAAATAAAATATTATAAATAATGTTCAATTATTTGATTGTAAACTATAACATATTGCCTTCTATATGACAGAAAGCATTATTTAGCTTCACACACTATATTATACCCCACAAGGAATTCGGAGGGAATTATTTGGTAAAAACACAACTGCATGGAAAACACTGGATCGCTCCAGAGATCGAATGGAGCGATGAGGAATTATGGACCGTGCTCGACACATCCTTCGACCTCAAACGGCAATACGCAAGGGGAGAGAAACACGACTTCCTATGCAAAGGCAAATCTCTATTTACCCTCTTCTTCAACCCATCCACCAGAACAAGGTCCTCCTTCATAACTGGGATTACCCAGCTTGGAGGAGTGGCATATGACTTGGATCCTGGGAAGCTCCAGATATCGCACGGCGAAACCATCTACGAAACAGCAGCAATCATGAGCGGGATGTGCGATGGAATTGCAATAAGGCGGTATGTGAAGGGCCAGTATTATGGCGAGGGCAACCTTACAATGCGTGAGTATGCAAAAGCCTCCACAGTGCCAGTCATCAATATGGAATGCGACATGTGGCATCCCTGCCAGGCCGTTGCGGATGTAATGACAATAATCGAAAAATATAACACAAAGAATCTAAGAGGAAAGAAGTTCACAATGTGCTATGCTAATAGCCCAGGTGCTTGGAAACCGGTGGCGGTTCCCCAATCGAACATCATCTTCATGACAAGGCTACTTGAGATGGATGTAACGCTGGCATATCCTGAAAAATTCAACTTAGATCCAGCTGTCGAGGCTTACACCAAGAAACTGGCCGACCAGTACGGTACAAAGTTCGAGATCGTCCATGATATGGAAGAGGCATTCAACGACGCCCTCGTCGTCTACCCGAAGGGATGGTGCAGCTGGGAAGTTCTCAAGCAAGGAGGATACGACGAGAAACTCCACGAGGAGTATAAGAAGACCCACAACTTAGCCGCTTGGAAGACTGACGTGAGCAAGATGGACAGGACAAGAAAGAACAGCACTTGGATGCACTGCTTACCCGCTGACGTTGGCGTCGAGGTAGAGCCAGAGGTGATCTTCTCTAACCGGTGGTCGGTATCGGTCGACGAAGCTGAGAACCGACTGCACGGGCAGAAAGGCATCATGGCGCTGACGATGGGAGGAAGGGTGTAAGGGGGAAAACTGAAAATGCCATGTTGTATACTATGTCCAGAATATAAGAACATGCTGAACCAAGAACCTCGAGTCTCTCCTAACTGCCCAGGATACGTTGCTAAAGACAAACCCTGGCCTCAGAAGAGCTTCCCTTCAGACGAAGCCCCGCCAATCTGGTATCTGCTAAAGCTTGAGGCAAAGTGCTGCCCGAAGTGCCCGTACTACAAGGAAGACAAAGCTCAGAAATATTGGTGGTGCGAGAGGCCACTTGCCTTCGAGATTAAGCCAGACAATGCAGCTGAGGCAATCAAATTTTCGGGCAGGTCAGTGGTATTCAGACCATAACCTAATTCTTTCTTTTTTTCTTTTTAGCGACATTTTTGGATGCACAAAATTCTATTTTACTGTTTTTTAGGATCGCTGCAAAGTCATTTGAATAGTGTAAAAAGCAAAGATAAACAGAGAAATTGGGGCGATGAGATTCTTTACCTCTCCCTCTTCCCCTCTATGAACTCCTCGAAGTTCCTCTTTGCGACTTCGTACGGCATCTGAACTGGCGGGTGCTTGAAGGCGAAGGCTGAGGGGCTTATTAGTTGTCCTGAAATTCCCCTGTCGAAAGCTATCCTGCAGGCGCGTATGACATCTATGACAACCCCGGCGCTATTTGGAGAATCCCAGACATCTAGCTTAACATCTACCTGGACGGGCGTTCCACCAAAGTACTCGCCTTCCATATAGATATAGCAGATCTTCTTGTTGTCCAGGAAAGGCACATAGTCCGATGGGCCTATCCTCAACGGGACCTCGTAGGGTATCAATGCCTTCACAGCCGAGGTCTTGCTTATCCTCTTCGAGACAAGCCTCTCCTCCTCAAGCATGTTCAGGAAATCGGTGTCGCCGCCTATGTTGAGCTGGTATGTTTCCTTTATCTTGACACCCCTGTCGACAAGGAGCTTCGCTATCGTCTTGTGGAGGACTGTCGCCCCCAGTTGGCTCATGACGTCGTCTCCAGCAACTGGCAATTTCTTCTCCTCGAACCTCTTTGCCCACGAAATATCGGAAGCTATGAAAACTGGCATGCAGTTGACAAAAGCGCAGCCGGCTTTCAACGCCTGTTCAGCGTACCATCGGACTGCTTGCTCTGAGCCGACAGGAAGGTAATTCACGACAACTTCTGCCCCCGAATCGGTCAGCTCCTTTGCGACATCCACGGGCTGGTCGTCGTCGTTCACCTCGACGTATCCCTTTAGGTACTTCCCTAGGCCGTCCATAACCGGTCCTTTCTTTACCCTGACGCCAAGCTTTGGCACGTCGCAAAATTTCCTCGTGTTGTTGGGGTGAGTGAATATCGCTTCAGAGATATCCTTGCCGACCTTTCTCGCGTCCACATCAAAAGCGGCAACAAACTCGACATCTCTGACCCTGTAACCGCCCATATTTGCGTGTATGAGACCGGGAACAAGCTCCTCGTCCTTCACGTCCCTGTAATAATGAGTGCCTTGGACCAAAGCGCTCGCGCAATTACCTACGCCAACGATAGCTGCTTTTATTGCCATTAAGCTCCACCTGTCCCACTCTTACAGTTGCTGTTTTACATTTGATGACTTTAATATACTTTTATGGGGGGCAGACAATCCCCCTTGTCCCCTCTGCCTCTGCCCCAATAGCCTATAAACAATTTCTCCATGAAGCTTTTTTTCGACAATATCAAAAAGAATGGCTTCTAACGGTGCCCCCCAAAAACCCATATTCAATATATCAGTCACATTTATTAAAACCAAAATCAAGATATTCTTGGGCTATGATGAATGCTGGTATTACGGATTTACTAAGGATGAAGTATGACATCAGAACAGAGCCCAATTAATCCACAGCGCTCATCTTTTTCTTTCTGGTATGATCTCAATCCAGTAGCCATCAGGATCCTCTATGAAATAGATTCCCATCTTGGGGTTCTCATAGCAAATGCACCCCATCTTTTTGTGGAGTTCCTTTGCCCCTTCGAAGTCATCAACACGAAAGGCCAAATGCGTCTCATTGTCGCCCAAATTGTAGTGCTCTTTGCGTCCCTTTAGCCAGGTCAACTCGAGGCTATGCCCTGTCTCGCCATCGCCGAGAAAGACGAGGGTGAAGGTGCCGTCTGGCGAATCATGCCTCCTCTCCTCGATGAGCCCCAGCGCCTGCTTGTAGAACTGGAGGCTCTTCTGCAGGTCAAAAACATTCAGGTTGTTGTGCGCGAACTTGAAGCGCATATCAAGATCAGCTTCATAAAGAATGGAAAAATGAGGGAAAGGGTCATGCGCTGACTATGTGCGTCCCTGTCTTGCCCTCGAGTGCTTCGACTGCCTTGTCCAGTGAAGTAATCACCGCTTCCTTCCCCCCCCACTCTATGAACCTGATGCATGCCTTGACTTTTGGCCCCATGCTCCCTGCAAGGAAATGCCCCTCATTCAGGTACTTCTTCGCCTCGGCAACGGTCATCCTGTCGATTGGCGTCTCGTTCGGCTTTCCGTAGTTCAGCTTCGCCTTCTCAACGTCTGTCAGTATTAGGAAAACATCAGCCTCGACGACTTCAGCCAGCCTCTCACCAGCCAGGTCTTTGTCTATGACAGCCTCGACCCCGATCAGCTTTCCGTTCTCCTTGTAGACAGGGATCCCTCCGCCTCCAGATGCTATCACGACAGCTCCCGCGTTCACCAGTATCTTTATAGCGTCCGCCTCGACATTTGCGATCGGGTCAGGCGAAGGCACAACGCGCCTCCACGGTTTAGGGGCATTTGGCTTTACTTTCTTAACAATCCATCCCTTCTCAGCCTTCATCTTCATCGCTTCTTCCTCGCTCAGGAAGTTGCCCACAGGCTTCGAGGCGTTCTCCCCTATGAACTCGGGATCGTTCTTGTCGACCAGCACTTGATTCACAACGCTGATAACCGGCACCTTGTGGCCGATCGCCTCAAGCATGTTCTCCAGCGTGTTCTGGAACATGTACCCGATCTGCCCCTGGGTCATCGCCCCAACGACATCGAGCGGTTGCGGCGGTATCTGGTCCTTGGCCAAATCCTGCTGCAGAGCAAGGTTCCCTGACTGCGGACCATTTCCATGGGTTATTATCAGCCTGTCTTCCTTGCCCATCTTTGTTATTAGGCGCACTATGTGCTCGGCCGTTATGGACACGTTCTTAAACTGTTCTTCAGCCGTCCCTTTTTCGTTTGCCTGCTTTATTGCGTTCCCTCCGAGCGCAATGAGAATCCTCTTTCCATTCTTTGCCAAAAGGTCTCTCCTCCCTAAAAACAATGATGATTGTTTTCTCCTTGTCTTTATTAAGTCTTTCTTTCTAAAGATCATAATTTTTTTTACCTATTGTTAATAAAGGCAGCCCTTTTCTTACTGTAAATCAAAAAATAGTATCCTAAAGCAAATCCACGTGGCGAAGCACCCTTTGGAAAAGCAATTATACTGCCGACTCGAAAGACTAATGGTGTCCAAGGTGCCTCTCGATGAATGCAAAGTTCGGTATCGAGCTGTTCGACTCGGCAGCCCCTGACGGTTTCCCTCGCGAATCATTCATACTCCTTTTTGGTGAGGGTGGTACTGGAAAGAGCGTGACCCTACTCCAAATAGCTGGCTCAAGGCTGATCGCTGGAGAGCCATGCGTCTTCGTGACTTTTGATGACAGTCCCTCTTCACTGGTCGAGAACTTCAAAAGATTCAGCTCTGGAGAGCCAATTGAAAAGGGTCTGCTCACGATAGTGGATGGCTTCTCATTCAGGAGCAAGACGCCCCAGAAAGCAAATTCTTACGTCAAATACGTCGAGAACCCGCGAGATCGTCAGTCGCTAAACAACGTGATCTTTTCAGCAATCGATAAACTCGATGGCAAAGGGTCGGTCTTTATTGATTCAATAACCGAGCTCTTCACGATGAGCGAGCCAACATCCACGATCGAGACAATAAAGGATTGGAGGGCTCAGCTGAGCAAGGCGAGGGGCCTCCCCGTCTTCGCCTCGCACCACTTGGGCGTAAGGGCAATTGATGAATTTGCCGGGATGCTGGAGTACGTGGTCGACTGCGTGATCGACTTCCGGTTTGATCCGGTCTTCGCGCAGCAAGGCCTCCTTGCAAGGCAGTTCAGGATAAAGAAGCTTAAAGGCGCGACGCACGACACTCTCTGGCACTACTTCACGATAGACAAGAATGGGATCCAGCCAATCAGATCTCAGCCTCAGAAGGCACCGAAGGAGGATGCCCAGAGGTTATCAAAATAGGCAGCAGCTAGCTGGACTATACCTAAGTGGTTCGACCAAATTGCTAGGTTTTGAGTATCGCCCTCGGCGCTGACAAGCAGGAGGGCCTCCCTGTCATCAATTATTATCCCCCCTCCGAACATCTTGTCCCTCAATCTAATCTCTCCAAAGTCAACGAGCTTTTTGACCTCGGCAGCTGGGACAGACGACGGGAGAAGGAGTTTGATCTTTATATTTTCTGCCTTCAGCCTCTTCATCACTGGCACCAAAGCTGCAGTTAGCAGTTGAGGGAACGAAGGGAGTGCGACCTTCGCCTCTACCTTCGCATTATTTATGGCCTCGTAAGACCGCATAAGGATCTTCTCTTGCCCTTTTATTATCCATATGTCTGGTCTTTCTGAGCTGGCCTCGGTCCTGAGCTTGCTTAGTTCGGCTTCAGCCTCCTTGACCCTCTCCTCAAGCTCAGCAATCCTCATCCTTTTGTAATCTTGGAGACCCTCCCCTAGATCGCGGCAAGAGTAAACTGATGGGCTCTTGCCACTTCTGACCACCAGCCTCTTCGCAACCAACCCACGGAGGACCGTGTGCATCTTTGAGTAAGGCACCCCTGCAGAAACGCTGAGCGACTTCGCGTCCGCATCGCCTTTCAGCAAAGCCAGATATACCTCGGCCTCGGTAATCGTAAGCCCCAAGCTCCTTAGCTTCGAAACAGCCTGCTCTCCGATAATATGAAACACCGTATTAACTGTATGAAAATTTTCATATATAAATGGTTATTTCATTTCACAAGGTCGTGTTGCTATGCGTACGCTTAAGAGAACCAAGAGCCTCTGCCCAGAATGCATGGCAGTCCTCGATGCTGAAATATACGAAGATGGCGGAGTCGTCTATATAAGGAAGCAATGTAAATCACATGGCGATTTCGAAGACGTCTATTGGAGCGACTACGGGACATTCGAACGCGCTGAAAAGTACGAGTGCATTGGTGAAGGTCTGGAAACACCAAAGACACCATCAATAGAAGGTTGCCCTTTTGACTGCGGCATATGCCCGCAGCACAAGTCACAGACGATCCTTGCAATCATAGACGTGACCAACCGGTGCAACCTGCGGTGCCCAATCTGCTTCGCTAACGCTGAAGTTGCAGGCTACAAGTACGAGCCAACTCAGGACGAGATTCTTGGAATGCTTAAGAATCTGAGGTCAAATAGACCTACGCCTCCCAACTCCCTCCAATTCTCTGGTGGGGAGCCTACAATGCGGGACGACCTACCGGACCTAATAAGGATGGCATCAAGAGAGGGCTTTGACCATATTGAGGTCAACACAAACGGGATCAGGATAGCTAACGACCCGTCCTACCTGAAAAAACTAATCGACGCTGGACTAAGCACGCTTTATTTGCAGTTCGATGGCACAAAGCCAGAGCCATATGTTGTGGCAAGGGGATTGAACCTCCTTGACACGAAACTCAAGGCGATCGAAAACTGCAGATCCGTCGGGCTACACAGCGTCGTCCTTGTACCTACCCTCGTTAGGGGCGTAAATGATGATCAGGTTGGGGACATCATAAGGTTCGCTGCCAAGAACTACGATGTTGTGAGGGGCGTGAACTTCCAGCCAGTTTCAATGGCTGGACGAATTGACAAGAAGAAACTTAGGGAGATGCGAATAACGATACCCGATCTCTTGAAGCTCGCTGAAGCGCAGACAGGTGGGGAACTGAAAGCAAGCGATTTCTACCCGATTCCAGTGGTAGTGCCTGTTGCAAAGGCCGTCGGAGCCCTGAAGGGCAAGCGATATCAGGAGTTCACAAACCACCAGCACTGTGGCATGGCAACGATGGTACTGCCAGAAGATGGCAAGCTCGTCCCAATTACGAAGTATGCCGACGTCGACAAGTTCATGGCAGCCATGGAAAAGGTGTATGAGGACTGCGCGAAAGGATCGAAGACGAGGGCCAAGATGCGACTCGTAGGCTCCTTGAGGCACGTGAAGCTCAGCCTCATGAGCAACCTCGTCTCCTCGGTTCTGCTTCACGGCGACTACAGTTCACTCGGAGAGTTCATGAGGAAGGTCATACTTGTGGGGTGCATGCACTTTATGGACCCCTACAACTTTGACCTCGAGAGGGTCCAGCGATGCACCATCCACTATGCCCTCCCTGACGGCAAAGTTATACCGTTCTGCACAATGAACTCAATACATAGACCACGGCTCGAACCGTCGCTAAGTAAACGAGGCTGAGCACCACAACGTTTTTATCTATACCACACTTTTTCGGTATAGCATCAAATTGAAAGGTGTGTATTATGGGCGGTGCAAAGAAGACGCCAAAACCAACGAAGGATATGGCAGAAGCCAAGAAGAAAGAAGCCCCTAAAGAGATCACGAAGGCTACGACGACCTCAGTTGCAGATCCAAAAGTAATCGAGCAGATAAAGAGGGATGTGGCTAAGATGAAGGTCGTGACCCCCTACCAGATCTACTCGAAATACAACCTGAAGTACAGTACGTCGAAGGATATTCTTGAGAGCTTGGCGCGCCAAGGTATGTTGAAGCTACAGAACAGCACACGCCGCCTGGACATTTACGTCCCTGCATCCTGATCTTCGGTGTAGGCGCGATGCCGGCTTTCCAAAACCTCGAGAAGTACGCCATCAGCATTGCTTTTAAAGATCACCTCGAAGTAAAAGGCGAGCTTGTAAGGGTGATGGCACCTCGAACGGTTGATGCGGTCGTAAGCGCATTGCCATTCACTTCAAGGACATCTCTGTGGAAAGAAGAGATCTACTTTGTTACGCCTGTGCAGGCAGGTCCGGAAAAACCAAAGCAAACTGTAAAAAAAGGGGACATCGCGTTCTGGCCCCCTGGAAACGCGTTCTGCATATTCTATGGCGAATCGCAGCCCTATAGCCCCGTTAATGTGATTGGGCGTGTAACCTCGGATATTGAGCAGCTGAAGTTAGTGAAAAAGGGCGAATGGGTAAGCGTCAGCTTAATGGGCTGATGATTGCGCTCCCCTCGCTTTTCCGATCCATTCGGCATCAAAGTTATTATAAATTAGACGGATATTCTACATGTAGGTGCGGTGCTAAGTTTGGACCTCACGGAGATACTCGAATCGCTGAAGGAAGGCAAGATTTCAGTTGATGAGGCTGAGAAGAATATAAGGCTGCTGGCAGTGAAAAACATTGAATCTGCCTGCCTCGACATTTCAAGGTTGCAGAGGAAGGGCGTCCCAGAGATAGTTTTGGCAGAGGGCAAGGCACTCAATGATGTCATCGAGATATCGTCAGCCCTCCTCAACGAGCAGGGTCGCGCAATAGTCAGCAGAGCCGATCCAAACGTCGTAGAAGCTCTAGCCTCAAATTTTGGCAGCATAGCCAAGATAAACATAGGGAAGCGCAGCGGGACTGTGATAATGAGGGATCCAAAACACCCATTGTTAAAAACGATTGGGAAAGTCGGGGTACTCTCTGCTGGGACAGCCGACGCCAGGGTGTCTGAAGAGGTTGAGATGATATTGGAGGAGCTGGGCTGCGGCGTACTCTCTTTCCACGACCTCGGGATCGCAGGCATCCAAAGACTGTTCCCGGCTGTCAAGAAGTGCATCGAAGAAGACGTCGATTCGATCGTAGTCATCGCTGGGATGGAAGGGGCGCTCGCATCGATAGTCAGCAGCCTTGTTTCCCTTCCCGTGATAGGGGTCCCGACCTCGTCAGGGTACGGTCACGGAGGAAGAGGGGAGGGTGCTATCGCGTCAATGTTGCAGAGCTGCACCCCTGGCTTAGTGGTTGTGAACATCGACAATGGTGTAGGGGCAGCAGTTGCAGCAGCCCTCATCTCAAAAAGGATTTCGAAGCATAAGCAAATTTGAGGCAATGCTTGCAAAGATTCAGGACTGCTAAAAAAAGGCAATAAAAAAAGGATTACTGGTTCTTGACCAGCCACTTTATTGGTATGTCTTGGTGCCGCCCGTCTGGGAGCCTGCGCCTTATGGTTATGGGGAGCGCGCCCGACTTGAGCTCTTCTTCAGCGATCTCCAAAGGGGTCCCTAAAGAGGTCTCTATCAGAGGCGGTGCCCCCATCGAAATCTGGAGGGAGCGGGCGCCAAGCACCCGTGCCCTTTCGAAGCGCGTCAGTATAGACGGACCTAGTATCTGCTTGCTCTCTTTTTCCTGGCTCACTTTACATCATGCCGCCCATGCCGCCCATGCCGCCCATGCCGCCAGGCATCCCTTCAGGGCCCTGCCCCTCAGATCCCTTGCCTGCCTTGGGTGCAGCAGCAGCTATGACATCATCTATCTTCAGGACAGTAATAGCGGCTTCGGTCGCTGATTTGATTGCTTGCTTCTTGACACTCGCTGGCTCGAACACTCTGGCCTTCGCCATGTCCGTTATCTTGCCGGTCCAGACGTTCACGCCTGCATTCTTCTCGCCCTTGGCATGTGCTGACCTTAGCTCTACCAAGATGTCTACTGGATCGAGGCCGGAGTTCTCTGCAAGCGTCAGCGGTATCTCTTCCATCGCTTCGGCAAACTTGAGGACTGCGAGCTGCTCGCGTCCGCTGAACGATGCTGCATACTCCCTAAGCTTCGCGTAGACCTCGGCCTCAGGCGCTCCGCCACCAGCAACGAGGTATGGGTCCTGCAAGACGTTCCTCACAACGCACTTCGCATCATGCAGTGATCTCTCAGCCTCATCGACCATCCTGTCGGTGCCTCCCCTCACGAGGATCGTTACCGCCTTCGGGTTCTTGCACCCTTCGACAAAGACCATCTTGTCCTTTCCGACCCTTCTCTCTTCGACGTTCTTGGCGTAACCCAAGTCGTCTTTAGTCAGGTCGTCTACAGACGTGACTATCTTGGCGCCGCTTGCCTTTGCAAGGCTCTCGATGTCGGACCTCTTCGCTCTCCTCATTGCCATTATGCCGCGCTTAGCAAGGTAGTGCTGTGCTATGTCGTCTATGCCTTTCTGGACCACAACGACATTTGCACCGGAAGCTGCAATCTTGTCGACCATGCCCTTCAGCATTTCCGCCTCTTCGTCGAGGAAGCTCTTCATCTGCTCTGGGCTTGTGATGTTGATCTTCGCGGTGAATTCCGTCTTTTCTATCTCCAGCGCACAGTCGAGGATAGCGATCTTCGCGTCAGCAACCTTCTTCGGCATCCCTGGGTGGACGACTTCCTTGTCAAGGACAATGCCTCTCACGAGCTCAGTCTCGTCCAATGACTCGCCCTTCTTCTTCTCGAGCTTCACGTTGTCGAGATCCACTTTGTACTTCTCGCCGTCCTTCTCAGCGACCTGAACAACTGCGTCTACTATCAGCTCCGCGAGCCTCTCAAAATGACCGGAGACCACGCTCTTGCCGCTGAGCGTCGTTATGGCGACCTCCTTCAGGATCTTCTTGTCGGTCGGCTCGACCTTTATTGACGCCTTGTCCACCGTTTCAATAGCCTTCTCCATTGACTTTTTGTAACCCTCGATTATTATTGTCGGGTGAACGTCCTGGTCCAGCAGTTCCTGAGCCTTCTTCAGGAGGGCCCCTGCAAGGATCACTGCGGACGTCGTCCCGTCTCCGACTTCTGCGTCCTGCGTCTTTGCGACCTCAACCAGCATCTTGGCTACGGGGTGCTGTACGTCCATCTCCTTGACTATTGTGGCACCGTCGTTGCTTATAGTAACATCACCGAAGCTGCTGACCATCATCTTGTCCATCCCCTTTGGCCCTAGCGATGACCTAATGGTCTCAGAAAGGGTCACAGCAGCCATGATGTTGGCTCTTTGGGCGTCTCGCCCTGTGGATCTGGAAGTTCCCTCTTTCAAAACCAATACGGGTAAACTCTGATTTGCTGCCATGGTATAAACCACCTAAGATTTATTCTTGAAAAAAGAACATGCACTTCTATATATTACTTTCTGTCGTTCGCCTCATCATTTTTTGGCCAATAAAAGAGGCTGGCGAGATGCTGGAGACACACCTTTTTATACCTGCTATGGAAGTTCATCTTTTATGACAGAAGAAGCGCTCAATGCCACGATTGCTGCGGTGATCATGTTCGTTTTCGCGGGCGTAGTCTCTTACTATCGCCTAATTGGGGTGCCTTTCTTCGATTTGTTCTTCGAGTTTTCCTTGTTTTACTTGCCCTTGGCGTTGCTCCTAGTCTATGTTGGCTACCTATGGAAGAACAACCATAAAAATTCTGAGCCGACGCGAGAGGTCAACCCGCCTTCGAAAGGTCAATAGCCATCAGATATGCGCTTTCGCCATCCCTATAATAGCCTTCCAATATCTTGACAGCCCTGAAGCCAAGCTTTCTGTAAAGGCTTATCGCATTTGTGTTGCTGACCCTCACTTCGAGGTACATCTCGCTTGCCCCTGCCTCCTTGACCCTCTGCATCCCAACGACCATCAGCTGATTGCCTATTCCCCTTCCCCTATAGTCTTCGAGGACAGCTATTGATATCACATGTCCCTTTTTCGCAAAAGCCGTCCTGATGTATGATACCCCAAACTCGACCCTGCACATGTTGTAACCGATTATCTTGCCGTCTGCCTCTGCCACAATGAAGCATTTTGGATTTTCGAAGAAATGTTCAAGGAAAAATGACGACGAGTAGTTTTCTGGCAAGCACACCTTGTTGATCATTATCACTGCATCCAGATCTTCCTGCTTGAACTCCCTTATTGTTACCTTAGGGGCTGCTCCGCCCTTGATCGCCGGCATGCTCTCCGTCAAGGCTTGATCCCTTCAGATTCCAACTCCTCATGCCTTCCCCTTTTTTATCTTTCTATCTTTAACTCCTTTAGAGACTATCCCAATGCGAGAGCCAAGAAATCGCATACCTCTCGGCTTCTTCAATTGCCCCAGATGCCAGAATGGATTTAGTCGAAACCTCATCAACTGGAGCTGCCTCAGCTACCCCAATGTATCTCTCTCCTGATTTCCACAACAATGCCTGAACGTCCTTTCCAGAAATTACCTTGAGTCCAAAAGACCCAGACCTCAACGCATCCATGAAGAAAGTTAGGTTCTTTTTCACAAAACCGATCCTTGATTCCAGCCTCCTTATCCCTGTCTCAATCTTCTGCCTCTTCTGCCCCTCGACCTCCTCTTTAAGGATATTTCTTAACCCCTCGATGGCCTCCTTTATCGAAAAGTCTGACTCCATCTTGATGAAAACCAAAGGCGCGGGGAAATGGCGCCCCAATATTTTTGGGGTATCTCTGACCACCGTAAAGTTGAGGCAATTGGAATGCTCAGACGTCCAGGCATCTTTGCCTTTTTCATAAAGGATCTCAACTTCTTTGTGGCAAAGGGGGCATAGGAAAGCGATCTTGGGCTCAAAACCTATCCCGACCAACAGACCCACCCTCTTCTGCTTTATTCGCTGCCCATTAATAACGTTCCTATAAGCTTCGTCTACATTCTTGCTTTCTTAATGATTCGCCGACTCTCCTCAACTCTCAATATCCCTTCCCTTCGGAAAATGCTCGCAAATTCTTTTCTCAGGAACCGATCAACTCTTACGCCCCTCGTTTCCAAATCATTGCTGATCCTCTTTGCTATGTTCTCGCCTTCACTATCGAAATCAACAAGAACGAGCAAAGTCTGGCTCCTGTAACCGCTCACCAATTCCTCTGTGAAGGCAAATGTTGGGAGCTTGGAGTCAGAATACCTGATTACGGGCCTCTTCAGGCCAAAATCTTTCAGTGCCTTTTCGTCATTCGCCCCCTCTACTATCACTGCAGCTATGCGGTAATTGACATCGTAAATCAGATCATTGATCTTGACGAGGAGATCGTTGTAATATTCGGTGTCTTTCTTTATCCTCAGCGGCAATTTGAGTGACCTGTTTTACATTGCTTGTCAAGGATAAATAGCTTCAACCCAATTGGATTCCCAAAATAAGAACCGCAGTTGAGAACGCTTTCAGGGAGAAGACTGGGATTTGAAGATCCTCCATGGTCGGACTTCTCCTCCCAATTTTCCCATGCAACGACTTTCCGCGGTCGTAGCGTCCGATTTTATCCAGACGCCCTGGACTTATCCCGTCATGCATCCTGTTCGTTGCACTTCAACAGTTACTTCCGGCTTCCCCTTCCCTTCTCGTCCCCTTCCCTTTCGGGTCGGTTCTTTTCAGGGGCAGTTCTGCCTTCCGTCCCTGTTTCAGTGCCGCTACAGGCCCTTTTCGTTCTCAACTGCGGCGATATACTACATCGCTGAGGGAATAATTATCACATTTTTTACTAGTTTAAATCAACTTTTTATGTTGCCATTGGTATTGAAACTTGATACATCCGTGTCAATCCCTTCCCCACCTCAAGTAAATTTCAATTCCTTTATAAAAGATAAATTTCCATATCTATGGAAATTTTTTATGATCTTTTTATTAGGCAAACTTCGTTGTGGATTACAAAAATTTTCGCCAAAATTACAACTATTTTAGTGTAGCATCATTTCGTCTTTCGCAGAGTGTCCGGAGTGCAGATGACGCTGCTGAGGTTATGCTCTCCGAGATATTGCAGTCGTCAAAAACCCGCGCGCCTTGCCCAATGAGACCACTGACTACGAGGATCGCCGCAGCCTTAAAGTTGCGGATACTGCCTATCACAAATATGACCGAACACTCCATCTCGAAGCCCAGAGCACCCCTTGCGGACCATATATTCGCGTCCTTCTCCTCCTCCAAGTAAAAAGTATCGCTCGTGCAAATCTTGCCTAGGAAGCACCGCTTGCCAGTTCTTTGCGCTTGAGAAAATAGCTGGCTAACCAACCCCACATTGGGGAAAGGCCTACCCCCTGCTTTCATGTATGCTTTTGAGGCGCCGTCAAGAGGAATCGCCTCCGTAGGTATTATCAAGTCGCCTATATTCGTACCCTTGCTTATCCCGCCTGTTGTTCCGACTCTTATGATCTCCCTCGCCCCAAGCATTGCCAACTCCTCGACGACTATGGCTGCAGAAGGCGCCCCCATGCCGTGCGTCACGACTGAGACTTCAGTGCCCGCATAATGTCCTGTAAAGGCTAGCAGTCCGCGGTTGTCGTTAACCATCCTGCACTCCTGGAGCGAACTTGCAATCAGTTGACTGCGGCGCGGATCGCCGCATACAATGACCTTATTGGCAATTTCCCCCTTCTTGCATTTGATGTGGTACATGTGCCGTCACTAAGTTGTGACCTTCTCGAGCGCCCCTTTAGACAATGCTTTATTGACCTCCCTGGCAATCCGCCTCCCCATGCTCATGGGGGCATCATATATCAGATCGCTGTAGGGGGACCCTGAGATGTAAAGGTTCGTTCCAGCAACGATCCTGCCGGAGAACTCAAAAGTGTATAACTTCCCCGCCTCGTCGCATATCATCTCAAGGCAGAAAGGTCCTATGGCTCCTGGCTTCACCAGCTTCTCTGCTGCCTTAACGAAGCCCTCCCCGCTTTCAAAGACATCAAGTAACAGCGATTCCCTCAAGACCATGGGTGTGTTGCCGATCACCCTGAAGGTGGGCGTCAAGTCGAGGTCTATCTGATCTTGAGCCCCGATCCTTCCCAGCCCATCGATGCTGGTCTCGTACCTCCTGTCGCACCCCATTAACTCAAGCTTATCGTCGATTGGCGAATAGAAATAATGTGGGTAGAGCGTTACGCCTATTATGTACTCCTGAATAAAGACCTTCTCCTCGTCCACCTTCTTGATGAGCCCCTTGCTCATCAGGGCTGAGATCTTTTTTTCATAATCCTTTGGGCTCTTGGCTATGAAATATCCGCGCCCGCCCTCAGCGCCTGGCAGCTTTACTATCACAGGGCAATCGATGTCGGAATACGAATTTATCCGTCGGGGGACGTTCAGCTTAGCCTCTTTCATGAGCTTGTCTTTCAGCCCCCTGTCGTATTCCCACCTGAAAATGTACTTATTGCCGAAAACCTTAGGCCTGAAATTTCGCTCGAACTCGATCAGCCCGCCTCCAGATATTAGCGTCCCATGAGGCACTAGGATGCATTCCTGCTCCAGCATCTTATCCTGCACATCTGGACGGAGCAGGTCCTCAATGCCTTCAATTTGGATCAATGAATCTGCCAATCCGTACCGCTCGTAGAGCTTCT
>JANHAI010000093.1 GCA_024464205.1 Candidatus Methanomethylicia archaeon | reverse complement strand
TGGCTGCCAAAGAAGGGATACCGGTGCCTACTTTGCCCTCCCCCAGCCATTAAGCTCCAGAAGAGCGAACTCCGAACCCTGCATTACCTGATCGCTTTGCGTTATGCCATGAACAACCAAATCGGTGCGGTAGTCTCAGGGCTCTCGCCTCGAACTCTTGAGGACGCAAAAACACTCTTCTCATTGGCGCAGCAGGCTGGCGTCTGTCCCTTTTTTCCGCTCATAGCTGCTGAGAAAACAACGATCGAATCATGGGCCAGCCTCATTCCAATAAGCCTCGATAGCGCTCCGCGCTATGGGGAAACCGCCCCTCCCAAGGTACCAATAAATGACGCAGCCATCGATGAAATAATTATGTCCTCTAAGGAGATTAGGATCAGCTATTGTAGACCTTTAGGTCCTTCATTGACCTCTGTATCAGGCCCTCCAGATCGATCTTAGCTTCCTCCCCCCTCACTTCTTCTTCGTTCGATCGTGTCCTGGCCTTAATTGCAGAAGCGCTGCAGGGTTTGGTCCTCATCTGCGATATGGTAAAAGTCCCTATTCTCCTTGCGACGGCTTCAACCTCGAGTTTGTTGTATCCTATTATTGGTCTGATTATCGGCATTTTGACTACGCTACTGTCAACAACCAGGTTCCTCATCGTTTGGCTGGCCTGCTCGCCAAGTATCTCGCCCGTCACAATCGCATCGCAGCCATGATCCTGGGCCAGCCTCTCGGCCTTCCTGTACATCATCCTCTTGCAGAGGAGGCAATACATGTTCCTCCTGCATAGGCGCGTTATCTCCTCGAGGTCTTTGCCATGGGGGGCTATTGCAACCTTCCCCTTCACGCCAGTCACAGCGATCACCCTGTTGATCGTCATGAGCGCCCTTTTTTTGGAATCCTCTCCTGCGAACGGAGCGTTATCGAAGTAAAGAAACAACGGATCCCACCCTTTTGTAATCCCAAGGTATGCAGCGACAGGCGAATCGATACCGCCTGACATAAGAAAAACCGCTTTCCCCATCACGCGCAACCACACAGACGAATCGCATTCATAATGATATAACCGTGACGCCCACAATGGCTCTGCTGATTGAAGATATAAGGAGGATCCTTTCCTATATTGTTGAGAAAAATGGCCGCAGACAAAATATGCCTGATACAGGGCTCATTCAAAGAGGGGCTTGACCAGGAAGTAAGAGACTACCAGAAAATCGGGGTCTTCATAGATTACTCATACAAATCAGCAAAGGTCCTTAAGAGGGCATTCGCTCTCTCAAAATCCTGCTCAATACTCCACATCGTTCACATATTGTCTACGAAGCTCCCCTACCACAATAAGCCTCTCGTTAGTTTGGATCCAGAATATCATCAGCTTTTGAGGCAACATGCGGAAGAGCTTGTTGAGAAAGCAGAAAAGAAAGCCGAGGAGGCCCACATAAATTATAAAGTCCACCTCCTTGAAGGGGATCCTGCAGAGGAAATCCTGAAATTTGCACAAGAAGCGAAATTGGACCTCATCATCCTCGGAAGCAAGGACAAGATCGGATCAACCAAGAACCTTGGCAGCGTTAGCAACCACGTAGCAACCGAAGCCAAATGCTCAGTGCTAATAGAGCGATGATAAGGCTCGCTGATCCCCAAGTGCTCGAAACTCTTTTTAACTACCTTTTTTAAGAGTTTCTTCTAAAGGTGATGGCTCAATGAGCAATTTTTCTAAGAACTGGGAGTCCTCCCCGAAGAAAACAGCTGTCCCTAGCGGTCCGCTTAAGCCTCATATTGAGAACGCCATTAAGCTGATAGGGAATCAGAACCAAAGGCTGGAGTTTGCGAACAACCGGCTAATGGAGAAAGACAAGCAGATCTTCAATAAAGTCGTAGACTGCTATTCAAGGCACGACAGGTCCAGGGCGCTGATGTATGCGAACGAGCTTGCCGAGGTCAGAAAGCTCGCAAAGAAAGTCACGCAAGTAAAATTGGCACTCGAAACGATTGCGCTTCGCCTCACGACTGTAAAGGACTATGGCGATTTTGTCGGTACCGTTACGCCTGCCCTGTCCATTATTAGAGGCGTTCAGAGCAGCGTCTTTCAGGTGGTCCCTGAGGCGGAGAGGGGATTCCTCAGCCTAAGCGAATCGCTCTCTTCGATTGTGACAGAAGCTGGCGCAGGCACCACAATGAGCATGCCAATAGACGCTGCCAACGAGGACGCTGCAAAGATACTCACTGATGCAGCAGCGGTTGCTGAACAGAAGATCAAGGAGAAATTCCCTGAGCTGCCAGCCGAAGTGTCGAGAGAAGGCGTCCAAATCTAATTAGGCGCCCCTCCCATTTTTTATATACCAATAATAGTGTGTTTTATCTGGCTTATCCCTCTGATCGACATCAGTCTGTCGATCAGTTCTTTGATCAGCTGCCCCTCACCGTTGACGGCTATTATCTCAAGGCAATTGTTATCATCAATATGTATATGGAGGACTGAATTTATTATCTGCCTGTAACCGTGCTGGAGGTCTGTCAGGCCCTCTTCTGCATCATGGACTTCATGGTCATAGATCAGCACTATTGCGCCAGCGATCCGCTTCTCGGGTTGGCTCCATTTGTATTCGGACAAGTAGAGCCTCATTGCCTGCTGGACTGCCTTGGATCTGTCCTGCTTGAGTGCTTTTACGACCTCATCGAATTCCATAAGGAGCTGCGGGGGGGCGGATATACTGAAGCGCTCGACATGCTCTTTAACCGTCATAGGCATCAGATAACCTATCTGCTTTATTTTTTATAAACGGTTCGTTCTTTCGCTATAGAATCCTTTATTTACCCGGCGGTAAGTTTAAAATTCTATTCTTAAATATGAAACGGAGTCTGGTGTCCGTAAAATGGGAATGACTCTTGCTGAAAAAATCATATCTCGCAAGATCGGGCGTGTCCCGGTGCCCGGTGAGATCGTCGTTATGCCAATTGATGCAGCAATGGCGCATGATGGCACAGCCCCCCTCATGATTAAGAGCTTCGAGGCAATGGGGGCCAAAAAAGTCTGGGACAATAAGAAAGCTGCCTTTGTAATAGACCACATTTCGCCAAGTTCGAACGAGGGAACCTCTGCCTTGCACAAGATGATGAGGGACTTCGCCAAGGCCCATTCTTTCCAACTTTATGACATTGGGGAAGGCATCTGCCACCAGATACTGCCTGAGAAGGGTTACGTCTTCCCGGGAGGTGTCGTCGTTGGGGCAGATTCTCACACGTGCACTCATGGCGCATTCGCAGCCTTTTCCACTGGCATTGGCTCGACCGATATGGCTGCAGTCTTCGCATCAGGCAAGCTCTGGTTCAAGGTCCCAGAAACCATACGCATAAAGATAGAGGGGACGATGCCAATCAACGTCATGTCCAAGGACGCGATCCTCTATTCGATAGGTGAAATTGGGGCAGACGGGGCAACATATAAGGCCGTGGAATTTTGTGGAGAGGCGGTAAGGAAGATGTCTATGGACAGCAGGATGACGATGACCAACATGGCTATCGAGATGGGCGGGAAGACTGGCTTGATCGCTTCTGATGCCATTACAAGGGAGTACCTTGAAGGCCGAATTAATGTGCCCTTCATCGAGCTCTCTGGTGACGGCGACGCAGACTTCGCTGACACGTTGGAGATCGATGCGGGAGATCTGGAGCCGCAGCTTTCGTGCCCGCACCAGGTCGACAACGTCAAGCCAGTGGCCGAGTTGGAGGGGCTGCCTGTGGATCAGGTCTTCATAGGCTCCTGCACGAACGGGAGGTTGGAAGACCTGCGGATAGCGGTGAAGGTATTGAGAGGAAAGAAAGTCAAGGCAAGGACGATTGTGATGCCTGCATCGAGGGAGATCTACTTGGGTGCAATTAAGGAGGGGCTGATTGAGGAGCTAGTGAAGGCTGGATGTGCGGTGGGGGTGCCCGGCTGCGGGCCATGCGTGGGTGGCCACCACGGGGTCCCTTCTCAAGGCGAAAACGTGATCTCAACAACAAACCGAAACTTCAAGGGCAGAATGGGCAACGCTGAGGCAAATGTATACCTGGCTTCCCCATTGACCGCAGCCTATGCTGCGCTGAAGGGGAAGGTCGAGGTGCCGCTGGAGGCATGAAAATGGAGCTGCTAAAGGGTAAGGTTTGGAAATTCGGGGACGACATATCTACCGATCTGATCATCCCTGGCAAGTACAAGTTCAAAACGATCGACTTCAACGAACTGGCGAAACATGCAATGGAGGGGGCGGATCCAGACTTCTCAACAAAGGTCAATAAAGGAGATCTGATTGTGGGGGGAGACAACTTTGGGTGCGGATCCAGCCGCGAACAGGCCCCTGTCGTCATCAAGCACTCTGGAATCAGCGCCGTCATAGCCAAGTCTTTCGCGAGGATCTTCTACAGGAATTCCTTCAATGTGGGTCTGCCCGTGGTGGAATGCCCCGAGCTGTTTGACAATGTTGAGACTGGCGACACGCTGGAGCTATACCTTGCGGAAGGTAAGGTGATAGCGCGAGGCAGGACATTTACGTTCAAGCCAATTCCGCCTTTCTTGATGGCTATACTGCAGGATGGAGGACTGGTCGAGCATTACAGGAAAAGGGGAGGATTCATATGGGAAAAACCTACAAGATAGCTGTAATAACGGGTGACGGAATCGGCCCTGAAATCACTGAAGC
>JANHAI010000092.1 GCA_024464205.1 Candidatus Methanomethylicia archaeon | reverse complement strand
CAGAAATTGAAGGTACTCAAAGAGCTGCTGCCAAAGTGGAAGATAATCGATGAGCTGTTGATGGATGCAGAGGCGCTAAAAGAGCTCTCCATCATGGTCAAACTCCAGAGTGATTGGGTGAGGCGGAGAGCGACTGGGCTGTTCATAGATCCATTCTTGATAGAGGTAAAGATCAAAATCATGCCAAAGGAATCACTCGCCTCAGCCCTCCTCTCCTCTTGGAACCCCCTTATAGCGTGCGAGCAGCTAACTGCCAAGAGGCTTGCTGATGCAATGGAATACTGGAACGTCCTTCTGCCTCTGTCGCAGAGGCTGAAAGAGCTCGAAGTAGCCAAGGAAAACGGCGAAAAAACGCTCAGCGTTTCTGATCTGATAAGGTTAAGGTTCCTTTCGGAAAGAGCCTTCCAAGAGGAGATGGAAAAAGTCCTAAATGAGCTCAAGCAGATGACTGAAAAAGGGCCCATAGACTATTGGAAATTCGTCACACGAGAAACTTACGAGGACACCGTGATAAGGGCTTATATCCTGAGCTTCCTGATCTCAAACGGGCGCGCCAACCTTGTCATCAATCCAATTGAGGAAACGACTGAGGTCGAGGCGTTGCCGTTCCAGGAGCAGAAGAAGAGTGGAGGCAAGTCGGTGCCTATAGTTATAAGCTACTCTAAATGGAAAGCCATGAGTGGTGCCACTGTTGAGTGAAGATGCCGCGATATCGAGGAAGTTAAAGAAAGCTGCCCAGCTGCTGCTATACCAGCACCACCGCCTGCCAGGGGTGAAAGGGTGGGAGATGAAAAAGATCCTCGGGAAGGATTATATGAAAATAGTGAAGCTCCTTGAGAGGAAGTTGGAAGACCTCGGCCTGGAAGTGAAGGTTGTATATGCCGACGGTCTAGAGCATCTGCAGCCCAGTGAAGACGACCTAGAACAAGCGCGGTTTTATGTGCTCTCCAAGTCTCCCATACAAACAGGGGAAGCCTCGCTTTCTGGCTGGCGGATCGACACGCTGGCTGTCCTTGCAGCTTCCCTCGCCTTTATCACATCAAAGCAAGGGAAAGCCCAAAGGAGAGAGGTCGAAGACATGCTGAGAGAAAAATTCCCTGACTGGAAAGTAGATCAGGACCTCAACAGGTTCATAAGAAGGGGATACCTCGATGAAGACGAAACTGGCACGCTTTTCATTGGATGGCGGACTCGGGCTGAGATCGATCGCAAGAAGCTAATAGGAATAATAGCGGGCTCATTACAAGATGGCCAAGCACAGAAACCTGAAGATTAGGCCGCATTTGAAAACGCAATATCCTTGTCTGAATTGCGAATAAATAGAAATCTTAATATATATTATTATATATTTTTATTTACCTCATTGAATATTTATTCCTGATTGTATATTTATCTAACTTATATTTTATATAAAAAATATATAGATATATATAAATTTAAGAGATATATTCCGACATTTTCTGAAAGCCGGCAATCAGCTCTGATGCCTTCGATACCTTGACTTGAGCGCTGCCTTTTCTTCTTTCAATATCACGTCCACCATTTGGTCGATGTCCTTAAACTTTGCAGTCGCCAGAGTAAAGACTATTGGTTTAGGGATACCCCTCGCGGCCAGGGCTAAGGCTGCTTGAACCCCGGAAAGTTCAATGATATCCCCTGTCTCGACTGCTGACCTGTAGATGCCTCGGTACTTCTCAGAGACTTTCCCTGTCTCGGCTTTTTCAGAAGCCATCTGCTCCACCTCGGCTGGATCATCGTCGAGCAGCCCTATCTTTTTCGAACCGCATTCAGGGCAGCTCACGCCAGCCAAGAAGCGTTTGATCTTCAAGTTCTCAACATACCCGAAGCAGGAGGCGCACACTGCCACCCTGGCCTCATTGAGAAGCCTCGCCTTGCCCGATTCGACAAGGAGCCTCCTCAGCCTGTCAGCAGGGACGAGGTCCGTCTTCCAGCTCAGTTCATTAATCCCTATCCTTGATATCGGTGACAATGCGAGATCATTGCTTATTACTCTGATCTGGAACGCCCCCTGTTTTATGCCGCTCAAGGCCCTCTTGAGCCCCTCAACATCAAGGTCCTTGTAGAGTACCTCTCTCATCGCTTCCTTGTATATCACAGTGCCAACGAGACTCTCGAGCAGGTTGCTGATGCCGACGTCTCCCAGGTCAGCATCCTTCTCTATCACTCCCATCCTCTTTGCCACGTGGATGAGCCGCCTTCTGAAGAGGCCGGTCTTTACCACTGCCGCCTCTGTGATTGCGCCAATCTTTTCCAAATCAATCGCCTTCAGCAGATCTGCGACTATGGCTGGATCGACAGAAGCGTTGATGAAAATCCTGTACGAATCCTGCGATATCCCTGCGCCTGAACCTGTCTGCTGGGCAAGCAGATAGCCGAGCACCCTCGCCAGTGTTTTGTTTACCATGAGCCCGAAAGCGCAGCTAACTATGATGTATCCCTGCCACCCCTCCACCGTTATTGTCGTGTCGGTGGGCATGTGCCATTTCCCCTCAGCCTGCTCATGCGCCTCCCTCAATGCCCTTTTCAAGACTTCACGGCTAACCCCGAATTCACTGCTGATCTCGCTCAGTATTCTATCGTAATCGCCTTCCCCCCTCACCCCCTCTTCAACCAACCTCCTTATCCTGCCCACTTCCATTGCGATCTCATAGGGGACAGGTATTTCGTCCCCTATCCAATCGGGGATCGCGCCAACGGCATCCTTTTCCCCCCTTACGTACACTGTGTCCTTGAAGATCTGGATTATCTTCCATGGCATGCCCCTCTCGATGAACTTGACCCCTGGCTCCCCATACTCCGCTATGAATGCCTCGTCGAGCATCCCCACCGCCTCATCTTTCGCTTCATCGATAACTATGTAGTGCCTCTCCTCCGGTATCATCGAGAGGTTCTCGAAGTAGTATTTGTAAAGCGCCTCTGTCGGCTTAATCTTCAAGACAAGCCTCTCATCTGGCAAATATAAGGCAAGCCTCGGTCGCCTGTTGCTCATGTACTCTAAGACCTCGACAAGCTCGCCCTCGGTCAGCTCCTTGAATGGGTAAGCCTCCCTTACTATCTCAAGGATCTCATCTACAGTCCTCCTCCCATCTTCAAGCAAAAGGCCCGCAACCTGGTGAGCGAGTACATCGTAAGGCTTTTTGACGATCGCAACATCCTCGAGCTCTTCCTTCATGGATCTCTTCACAATGGCAGTCGATTCAAGCGCATCGTCCGAATCCATTGTAATGATTATTCCTTTGGAGGTGCCGCCGACCCAATGCCCTGCGCGCCCTACCCTCTGGAGGAGCCTCGTTGCCTGCCTCGGGGAGTTGTATTGTATTACCAAATCGATGTTGCCGATATCTATGCCCAACTCGAGCGATGACGTACAAACAACGCCCTTAAGTTCCCCCCTCTTGAGGGTGTTCTCCACCTCGACCCTTGACGACTTCGCGAGGCTGCCATGGTGTATGCTGACTGGGATGTTGATGTCCCACATCCTGAACCTGCTCGCAAGTATCTCAGCCTCAGACCGCGTATTAGTGAAGATGAGCGTTGACCTGTGCCCCTCTACGAGTTCTCTTATCTTTCTGAGCCTTGCTGCGACCTCCGGGAAAGTCGCTATCTTCTCTGCGAGCTCCATGTCCTTTTCATCCGCTTCAGGGAATTCCACTTCAAGCCTTGTATTTTTCACCACGGAAACCTTCACTATCTCGCACTCGCGACTTCCCCCGACAAGGAACTTCGCGACTTCCTCAGGAGAGCCTATGGTTGCCGAAAGCCCGATTATCTGAGGATCCCTCTTGGTTGCTGCCCTCAGCCTCTCGAGAGCTACCGTCAACTGGCTGCCTCTCTTGTCATTAGTCAACTCGTGGACTTCGTCCACAATGACCCACCTCACATGGGATAGATGATCCCTCAGCCTCCTGCCAGGCAGTATCGCCTGCAGCGTTTCGGGGGTCGTGATCATAATGTCAGGCGGTGCCAGCGCCTGCTTGCCCCTCTCCTTCGTCTCGGTGTCTCCGTGCCTGACGGCTACTTTCAAGTCCAGCCTTCCGCACCACCAAATAAGGCGGTCCAACAAGTCCCTGTTCAGTGCCCTCAAAGGCGAAATGTAGAGCGCCTTTATCCCGCCCCTTCCCCCCTCCCTTATGATCGTATCCAGTATCGGCAAGAAAGCCGCCTCCGTCTTGCCCGTCCCAGTTGGAGCAATGATGAGGACATTCCTGCCTCCAAGGATTAGTGGGATCGCCCTCTTCTGTGGCTCAGTGAAGTCGGTGAATCCTTTTTCAAGGATGATCCTCTGGATCGGCTTCGAGAAAGAGGAAAGCAACCCGTCCATAAATATCCCTTGATATGAAGCCCTCCCCCCAATATTTAGTTTGCTCACAGCCGTCGTCTGCTGAGGTTTTTATGCTGGGACGTCAGATATGGGTTGAAGGGTATGGAAAAGTGCTTCAGATAGGAGTCCTCACAACATACGATGAAGTGCCTGAAAACGTCGTAGAAGCTGCGAGAACGCTTGGAAAACTGCTCGCGGAGAGGGGCTGCGCAGTCGTGACAGGTGGGAATGGCGGCCTGATGACCGTCGTCGCAGAGGCTGCATTTGAGGCAGGTGGCACCACGATCGGGATATTGGCGAGGGAGTTGGAAGACCTGCCTCAGGACAACAAGTGGTTCA
>JANHAI010000091.1 GCA_024464205.1 Candidatus Methanomethylicia archaeon | reverse complement strand
CGATCGGGCTGTACAGCCCGAAATCCATCAGCTCGACCCAGCCAGCCTCGGACCTGGCGAAGACCTCGTGCTCAGTCCCGGGCGCGTAGTACTTCGCCGTCACCTTCTTCGGCTCGCACCTCACTTCTTTGAATCCCAGCCTCTTCAGGACCTCCTCGGTTATCGCCTTACCGTCCCCCACCGAAGCCTCCTCGTCCATCAGCACCGATGACGCCGCGTGGTGGAACCTGAGGTGGGTCGCGTCCTCCTGTTGCTCCCGCCGCGCCCTGAGGCCGACCGAGAAGAGCTTCACCGGCATCTCGAGCTTGTGCTGGACCGCTGCGCAGGTGAGGAACCATGCGCTTGTCATGTGCGACCTGAGGAGGAGCTTCGTCGGCTCCGGCTCGAGCCTGCGAAGCTCTGGGAAGACGCTGTTGAGGATCTTCAGCGCCAGGGCATCGCCTATGCCCAGCCCCTCGGAGATCTTCTCCACGAGGTCGTCGCCGTCAACCCGCCCCTTCTTGTAGTCGTGGAAGACCTCCCTCAGCTTCGAGAGCGCCCCCTCGTCCGCAGGGGCGCCGATGGCCTTTATCATCTCGACCTTCTCTGAGCTTATCCCTATGTCCGGCCTCGGGAGAGCCGCCAGGTAATAGCACCTGTCGAGTATGGCCGGCGCCTCGTTCCCGTACTGCCTGTATATGTCCGCCTCATCGACCACCATCGGGTTGACCACCTCGTCGAACCCGAGGTCGAGGTAAATCTCCCTCAGCTTGTTTCCGGTCTCGATGAGGAGGTGGGTCGATCCCCTTCTCCCCTGCCTGTACGCTCCCTTTCCCCCGACGAGCCTGCCGGTCTCCAGCCACGCGGCCTCAAAGTCAGCCTCAGCCTTCTCCAAGACTTCCTTGATCCTGATCTTCATACCCAGCCCCCCCAGTCCCCTACCTCCGATCCCCCTCGGGGCGGGCGTTAGCGAGGCTCTCCCTTATGAGCCTCCCCTGGTGCGCAAGCGTGACGTCGCCCCTCGTCTCCTCGACCAGCCTCCTGATCACGTCGACTTTACGCTTCAGGTTCGGGACTACCGCCCTCGGGTAGTCGAGGCTCTTGAGCCCGACGTAAGCCTCCTCCATTATCGCCATGGCCCGCTCTGCCCCGCCGAAGTCGTCCTTCCGCAACGAGTCGAGCGCGACCCTCCTCATCTCCCCGGCCGCGTCCGCCAGCCCCGTCGCGTAGGGCTCCACAGGCACGCCCAGCTCGCTCGGCGACGGGATCCTCGCATCCTTCATCATCGCCTCCAGGATCCTCGCCTCTGCGTACTCCTGGAAAGCCTGCGGCAAGGGCCCCGTGTACATGAACTCTGGCTGCCCCCTGCAAGCCCCGACCGCCGCGGCAAGCGCAGCCCCCGCGGCCTCGAGCGATGCCGCAGCCCCGGCGCTGTCCCCCTTGTGCATAGAGAGTATTGCGCTCCCGGACCTCCTGATTATCTCCCTCGAGAAAGAAATGATCTTCTCCCGCGCCTCGTCCTTAGCACGGAGGGCGGCATCGACCTCGGCTATCTGCCCGTCGAACCTTGATGGCATCAAACGCACCCGGCATTAAATGGGATCAACTTACCCTTTTAGGCTTGCCTATCCGGCTCAGGAGGGCTACCCTGCTTATGGGGACGTCGCCGACGACCTCGTAGCCCGTTAGATCCGCCAGCTCGCCGGCGAAGCCCATCACCTCTGCGTGGGAGGGCATCGCGCTGAACCCGAGCCTCGTCGTGGAGAAGCCAACGTGCATGTACGCCTTGACCTCCACGTAAGACGGGCTGCCCTTCATTATTATCCTCGAGTAGCCCTCCGGATCCTCCATGTTCAGCCCCTTCACGGCGGTGAGCCTGATTACTGTCGGGCAGCTGAAGCTCGGCAGCATCGAGATCGATTCAATGAGCCTCCCCCAGCTCCCCGGCGCAGTTGGCCTGCAGACACGCCTGTACAGCTCCTCTGAGGGGGCACTGAGAGAGATGTAGAGCTGCGTGGGCTCCCTGATCGCCCCCAGGGCTGCCGGGTTCGTCCCGTTCGAGACCAGGAAAGTCGTCAGCCCCCTCCTTTGGAACTCCCCTATCAGCCCGTCGAGGCATGAGTAGGCCGTGGGCTCCCCGCTGAGGCTTATCGCGACGTGCCTCGGGGACCTCGATTCCTCGAACCTCTCGAGCGAGACGTTGGGGTGCCCCTTGAAGCCGTTGAGCGCCCTCCTGTGCGCCCTCACCGCCCCCTCCGCGATCTCCTCGGGGCTGTCCTCGGACAGGATCCTCGACCCGTCCCACTCTATCCCGTGCTCGTTCGGAAGGAGCCTCCAGCAATAGGCGCACATGTTCGTGCAGTGGGCGACCGCAGGGCTCATCTGGATGCACCTGTGGCTGCTTATCCCATAGAACTTCCCCTTGTAGCACATCTCGCCCCCAGTCAGCGCCTCCTTCGCCCAGTGGCAGGTCTTCACTGCGGAGTGCTTCCCGACTATGTGGTACCCTTGGGAGCGCAGCGCCCCAAGAATCTCAGGCAAAAGGACCATCCGCTTTCAAGTTCACTTGGCCGCGAAGCTTTCCTCTTTCGCGCCTTCCTTCGTAATCATGAGAACGTCGATCCCGTCGCCGGAGGCGATGTCCCTCGAGATGGCTGCCCTTATCGCCTTCACCGCCAGCTCCTTCGCCTCCTTTGCGGACATCTCTTCGGAGTAGCCCTGCTCTATGACGCTGATGGCGAGCGACCCCCCGCTGCCGAGCGCTGCATACTTGTCCTCGATCATCGACCCGAGCGGGTCGAGTATGAATAGCTTCGGCCCTGACTCGTCCCTGCCCCCGACCATCGTCTCCGTGAAGACAGGGAAGCCCCGCTGGGAATAAAGGATATTCGCCAAGAGCTTCGCGGTCGACCTCACGCTCATGCCCATGTGGTAGTCGAGCTCGTACAGCCTGCTCTCGGCATCCATCCTCCTCAGGACGGCCTGGGCGTCCGAGATCAGCCCCGCGAAGGCGACCCCGATCCTGTCGTTTATGGGGAAGACCTTCTTGCCTGACTTCGTCATGATCGAATAGCCGTAAGAGACCCTCTTCTCTGACGCGAGGACGACGCCTTCCTTGAACACGATGCCGACGGTCGTGGCACCAGAAGCTGGATAGCCGAACTGAGCCTCGGGCAAATCAAATCCCCCTCAACATTGAAAGGATAATGAATGGATTAAATAAGCTTATTGTGTCCGCCTCGAGACGCCCGGGTATCAATCCCTTATTAAGCCGGCGAGCGTAAACGAGGACAGGTGCCTCTGGATCGGTGGTGCTCCGGTTGAGGACGATAAGGGAGATCCTGAACGGGCTGAAGTGGTCTGGCAGCTTCCCAGGCGGGCTCGAATCGTGCGAGATCGAGATACTGCACAGGGGGGCCCCAGGCGACCGAAGGGTGATTAAGGGGGAGGATATATTGGACATAGCCCCGCGCGCCCTCATAGTTAGGGACGAAGCGTCGCCGGAGGGGGGAGGCGAGGCCGTGATCCCGTACCACAGGGTGAGGGCGATCAGGAGGGGGTCTGAAGTCCTGTGGAAGAAGGGGGCGCCTGAGAAAGGGAGCGTGATTTAATTTGAAGCAACCGTTTGAGACGATGCCTACAGTGCTCAATGCAGAGGAGATAATCTCGAAGGCCGTGAGGGACGCCGAGAGGGAGGAGGTCGAGCTCTCAGACAGGGTACCGGCCATAATAAAGGCCAAGAAGAGGGAGGCCGCCAGGATAAGGGCTGCCGAGAAGGCGTCCGCAGGCTACCTTGAGTCCCTCGTCAAGACCGTCCCGACGATCGACAACCTGCACCCCTTCTACATGGAAGTCCTCGAGGTGCTCGTCGGCATAGCCGAGGCGAAGGCTGCCCTCGGCAGGCTCAGCAGGTCGGCCAGGATCATACGCGAGGCCGCGCGATCCTCGCTCTCCAGGCTGAGGAGGCCGAAGAACCCTAAGGACGCCGCATCAGCCAGGAGGGCGTTCATAGGAAGGATGGCCTCGATAGTGAGGGGGGCGGCAGCGGACCTCGAGACGGTCGCGAAGCTGAGGGAGCGGATGAAAGACCTGCCGGCTGCGGACCCGGCGGTACCCACCGTGGTCCTGGCTGGGTACCCTGGCGTCGGGAAGTCCACGATCGTGAGGGCCATCTCTTCCGCAAAGCCAGAGACGAGGGTCTATCCGTTCACGACCCAGGCCGTCATTGTGGGCCACGCGAAGATCGGCGGGATGACCGTGCAGATGGTCGACACCCCCGGACTCCTCGACAGGCCCATCGAGAGGATGAACAAGACCGAGCTGCTCGCGATAACCGCCCTCTCCAAGCTCTCGAGTGTAGTGGCGTTCATCGTCGACGTCTCGGAGGCGAACGCATTCACGATCGACCGGCAGAAGGCGCTGTACGACGGCGTCAGGGAATCCTTCCCCCAGATACCTTTCCTCGTCTTCTTCAACAAGGCGGACGCCGCGGACCAGTCCCAGATAGCGCGGGCCGAATCGCTCTTCGGCAAGCGTAAAGCCCTCTCAGCCCTCACGGGGGAGGGCCTGGGCTCGTTCATTTCGGAGGTCGAAGGGGCGCTGAAGGAGCTCTACCCTGCCTAGAGAGATCTGCTCCTTACCCCTGCCCCTTTCGCAGCGATTGTCGCTGCCCCTGCTGTCGCGCCCTCCGCCCATTGCGCCCCGGTGAA
>JANHAI010000090.1 GCA_024464205.1 Candidatus Methanomethylicia archaeon | reverse complement strand
CAAGCAATCAATTTACCACGGGCGCGAGGTTTTTCGCATGAGAATGGAGAGAATATTGAAAGGTAGCTTATGTGGGCGTGCTTCCTTATCGTCTGTCATTAGATGTAAGCGATAAGTCATTTAGCCATTGCTATTGTCAATCAACTTTCTGGGTAGAATGGATCCTCTGAAAGAATCGATCCGCGGGGAAAAATTAATTTCATTAAATATATTAAATAACTTAGATTAAAATAATTTCACAGAGTAATACAATACAGGGTGAGACTGATGGATGATAGAAAAACAGTCTTGGAAGACGTGGAAAGAATTTACAGACGCATCAAGGCCCCAAAGAGAAAGTTCCGGCTGGTGATGATCGATACGTGGGATGCCCCTTACTGCTCTGACGAGGATTTGGGCGTCTTTGACACGCTGGAGGGCGCGATACGAAATGGCATTCGAGAAGAGAGAAGGGAGGCCGGGGACGGGGATCATGACTGGTTGAAGTTTTACATTTACGATGACGAGGGCAGATGGCTTGGTGAAATTAGAGGTGGAAAGTTTAGCACGGAAAAATGATTTGTGGGATGGATTTTCAGTAATTGAAGGGGAGGCGCCGCGGAAATCCAAGGCCACACCTGATTGGGGTTACATAAGCATTAGCCAAGCTATGTAAATAGCAACGGTCAAGGCGAAGAGAATTGCCCACAATATCTTGTTATGGTCAAACAGACTTTTACCGACCAATGGAGGTATTGGAAAGGCATCAAATAGGGCACCGATCACACACATGGCAAGCCCAGCGCTGCCTAGCTGTACAAAGCCAAATGGCATGAGAAGTGCGAACAGCCCCGCAAACGTAAGTCCTATGAGAACCCACGAAATGGCGACCGTTGCCTTCAGTCGCCCAGTATATTTCTCAGAGTAATTAACATTCCGTGTCGGAGTGGCGAATGGCATCCTGAATGCTATTGTCGTGAATACCAATAGCGCCAGGCCGAAGAGCCAGACCTTGTGCTCAGTCCAGACCCCGCGGCTGCGCAGGAAAGCTATCGTAAAGTATCGCTTTACCAGACCCACGATGATGCCTGTCGCGAAGTATATTGGTAGTATTGAAGCAAGCTCCTCCACACTGCTTGCTTTTGCATACGCGAATGTGATCGCTAACATCACTATAGAGACAATATAGGCCAAAACCTCACTCGGTGTTGGCATAAATTTCGATCCGATCTTCGCCTGCAACCTCATTTTCCTCTTGGAGAGAAGGAAGTATTCGAGCCATTTTTTCAGGTTGGTGGGAATGAGATCCTTTATTCTCTCCAATATCCTATCCCAGATCCCACCTATAGGGTTCGTGAAAGCGGCGGGAGCCAATGACACCAGAGCAGTCGCAACGCCCGCAACAGCCGCTGCTTGAACAGCGCTCTCGGTCGCAGGGACCCATTCGTCTTCTCGCTCCTCATACTGGGGGGGATAGCTCTCCGTGTAAGTCCCGAATGCGTATAGCTTGCTGTCGTACGAGCCTATGCACATCATGCCGTTGGCGATCGCCGGTGAGGAAAAAACGCCGTTCCCAGTGCGATATGTCCACTTCGTCGCCCCTGTAGTTGCATTAAGTGCGTACACATCCCCGCCCCAAGTCCCGAAGTAAACGATACCTCCCGCGACGGCGGGGGAGGAGTAGACCTGGGAGCCGACCGAGACAAACCAAATCATCCTGCCTGTAACGGCATCGACTGCCAAAAGGCTGCCGTCATCAGATCCGACGTATACCATCCCATTAGCAACGGCAGGGGACGACTCAACAATGCCGCCAGTCGTGTGGTACCATAACCTTTCGCCAGTCGAGGCGTTGAAAGCATACAGCTTACCGTCCCACGCCCCTACATAGACGATGCCGTCAGAGACAGCTGGGGAAGAGCAAGTATAGCTGTCTCCAGGATAAGTTGGCGAAACCCAAAGGTTTGCCCCAGTAAAGGCGTTCAATGCATAGATGTACCCGTCCTCCGAGGCGATGTATAGGACGCCCTCAGCAATGGCAGGTGATGCCCGGACCTGGCCGCCTGTGGTATAGTTCCAGAATTGCGTGCCTGTTGCAGCGTTTAAGGCATATACACGGTTATCAATCGAACCGATGTATACGGTGCCTTCATAAATTGCGGGGCTGGAGAAGACGGCGCCTCCAGTATCAAACGCCCATAGATTCTCGCCAGTAGCCGCGTTGAGGGCGTATAGGTAATTGTCATTTGCCCCAACATAGACGATCCCATTTGAAACAGCAGGCGACGACCAGATGTGCCCGCCCGTCAAATAGCTCCATAAAAGCGCCCCAGTCGTGGCATTTACAGCGTAGACGCTGCCTCCAAAAGAGCCCGCGTAAACCACTCCATTGGCTATGGCAGGCGAAGCGCGTATCTCACCCGGTGACGTATATACCCAGTTTGTCTGGTTCGTGATTTGGGCCGACGAAGGCGAGTGTCCTGTGTTCTCGATGTCATGTCGGAACTTCGCCCAGTCGTTTGAGGCAACAGGAGAGATGACAGTGATGAATATTTGATTGGAGGTTGCGCCATTATACTCATCATCCCCCTCCCATACTAGCCTGAAACCCCACACCCCTGGGCAGCAGAAGCCAAAGGTCCGGCTTATGATGCCATTGGTGGTCGTACCGTTCCAGCGATAGATGAAGCCGGAGTTGTTTATCGACCAGTATAACGCGATTGTGCCGGATCTTGCGGGACTAAGATTCCCAATGATCGTTATGCGCTCGTCCGTAGTTACAGGGTAATTGGAGTAAAGACATTGGAGCTGGAGCGTGGCGTTCTGCGCCTGCGATGGTGGCGGCGCCGCTACTAATCCTATTAAATGGATAAGAGGCAAAAATGTAAGAAGTGTTATTGCGCCCAAAAGCAATTTGTTTGGCATGAAGAGGGCTCCTAAACGAACCGCTGTTAAATGAACGATCCTGATTTGATGTATTTATACATAACCTGATGAATGTCCGATCGATCTGTGCATTCTGAGGCGAATATATTCAAAACTACATGTTTTCATGATAAAGCAATAAGTAATTGGCAGATCCGAAATATTCAGCCTTATTCGCTCATGCAATGAGCATTTATATTTCCGCCAAGAGAGAGAGCTTCATGGATATCAAGGAGAAAGATATGGGGGCAATGAAAGTTCTTCCCTCCAATTACCATAACGGGACATTATCTGAACCCATACCCATAATGCCGATTGAAGAGGACCCTCGGAGGGACCTGCGAGAGGCTGTGGAATCCGTATTCTCCGACCGTTTTATGATCATCATGTCGCTTCTGATAATCCCTATCCTCATCCTCCCTATCGCATTTGATCTATCCCCCGAAGTCCTTTCATTCCTTGATATCTGCGACTGGGTGATAATTGCGATCTTTGTTGCGGAGTACTTCTCCAAGCTCTTCCTTGCAAAGGACCGGTATACGCACTTCAAATCAGGGTGGCACCTCTTGGATTTGTTGATCATAACCTTGCCGTTTATGCAGTTCGCCCCAATCTTTGGCATAGGAACTTCCGGATCCTCATCACTATTACTCAGGCTCCTTAGACTCCCGCGGGCATTGGCAGTGGGAGGAAGGACCTTCGGAGGGAGGATGCGCGCCCATTCGATGGCGAGTGTAGAGCAGGAAATGCCCAATGAGATGCTCATCCGCGGCGTCGATGCAGACTTCTTTACGGTAAGGGAGAAACTCACTTGGGAGGAGGCCCGCACTTACTACCTGGATCCCAAGCAGGAATGGATAGATATCAGCAACGCCAACGAGGACATCCTATTGAAGATTGGCGAAATGCTGAAAATACCTTCGATCCACTTCCAGAGCAGGCTTATGGATGATGGCTATCCGCGCATCGACTACCTAGACAGGGCATCCCTAGTCTTCCTTCAGTCAGGACAGATAAAGTACCCTGACTTGAGCGACCGCTTCCTAACGATCTCTCGGACAGGAGTGCTCCTCATCTGCAGCGGAAGCGGGATAATCACCGTCTCTAAAAGAAAGACGGACCTCTTCGAGAAGGTGCTTGAGACTGTCCAGAAGCGCCAAGTCATCGGATCCCTCGTCATATCCGTTCTATATGGGGTTCTCGAGCAGATGGTCATTAGGTACAGGTCAATTGTCTCCGAGATCGAGATGGAAGTCCTCAGAATGGAGGGAATCCCTAGGTCCAAGCTACCAAAGGATTTCCTAGAGAAGACCTTCCAGCTTAATAAGGAGGTATCGAGGCTTGGCTCCAACATCATGCATCTTAAGGAGATATTGGGGACCATCTTGGTCAAAAAAATCCAGCTAGAAGGTTTCAACGAAAGTGCAAGTCAATCATTCGCAGTTCTTGAGGGCGAGGCCGCCTATCTCAACGAGACGGTGCAGCGCCTAAAGGAAAATTTGCGCTCCATCATTGATCTGTACATCAACCGGACATCCTTCGAGACGAACAAAATACTCAAGATCCTTGCTGTCATAACTACATTGGGAGTCATACCAGCGATAGTTGGAGGTCTGCTAGGCCAGAACCTCCTAGACGTACCATTCTCTGCATATCTCTGGCAGATAGTCCTGCTTGTTGGCATAGGCATGGCATTCGTGTTTTACATCTTTGTTAAACTCGGCTGGTTAAGGACCTGAACCGTAAATCAGATCATAGTAGAGATGAGCGTCATACAATGCTAAATCAACACCCTTTCAATTCGCT
>JANHAI010000089.1 GCA_024464205.1 Candidatus Methanomethylicia archaeon | reverse complement strand
AGAACGTTGACGTAAGCAAACTCACGCCAGGAAAGAGGGTCGCGCTGAGTCAGAGGAATTTTGCGGTTCTCGATCTTTTACCTGATTCGCTTGACATGTACATTAAAGCCATGGAAGTATTGGACAGCCCCAAGGTGACTTATTCAGACATCGGCGGGCTGAATAACCAGATTACGGAGCTGAGAGAGCTTATTGAGCTTCCCTTGATAAAGCCACAAGCCTTTGAAAAGGTAGGGATAGAACCTCCAAAAGGCGTTTTGTTCCATGGCCCACCTGGCTGCGGTAAGACCCTGTTGGCAAAGGCTGTTGCTAACGAAACAAAAGCTACATTCATAAAAGTCGTCGCCTCAGAGCTCGTCCAAAAGTACATCGGAGAGGGAGCAAGGATGGTCAGAGAGCTCTTCCAGCTTGCGAGGGCCAAAGCCCCAAGCATTGTTTTCATTGACGAGATTGATGCGATAGGAGGGAGGAGGGCCGATATCAGCATAAGCGGAGAGCGCGAAGTCCAGAGGACGTTGCTCCAGCTCCTGAGCGAGCTAGACGGGTTCAGTGCAAGGGGCGATGTGAAGATAATAGGAGCGACGAACAGGATAGACCTCCTCGATCCTGCTCTGTTGAGGGCCGGAAGATTTGATCGCGTTTTGGAGATACCGGCTCCCGACCTTAAAGGCAGAGAGAACATCTTCCGAATACATGTTTCCAAGATGAATGTCATGAAAGAGGTCAGTCTAAACGAGCTCGCAAAGCTCACTGAAGGGGCAACAGGGGCGGAGATCAAGGCAATATGCACCGAGGCAGGACTGTTTGCTATAAGGGACGATAGAGAGACGGTGATGAGGAAGGACTTCATCAAAGCAATAGATAAGCTATTGAAGCGCGAGGAAAGGAAGCATGCAGCAAGCGGAACCTACCTATAGCCCAATCACCTCTGACGATTTGATTAGAGTAAGGGCTGTCGCGGACTACCAATTCGGAAAGGGGGCTGGAGAGATCCTTTTCCCAGATAATATAGAAGCAGTAAAGTCAAGAAAGACAGGAAAGGTCAAGGCGATCTACGAAAACGGGACACTATTGGCTACGCTGAAACCAAGCGATGGCTTCCTTGCTTTGGCTATAGGGGGGGCAAAAAGGCTGAAGGCTGCCCTGAAATTCCCTTCCTACAGGGTTGCAGTTTTGGATGAAGTCGTTGATGTGATTAAAGAGGGCAGGAACGTCTTTGCAAAGCACGTATTTTTAGCTGACCCTAAGATCCGACCGGGCGAGGAGGTGCTAGTAACGGATCGGAGGGACGAGATAATTGCAGTAGGTAGGGCGACCCTAAACGGGGAAGAGATGAAACGGTTTAAAATAGGCTTAGCTGTAAAGGTTAGGAAAGGGGACACGGATTAGTCCATATCTTGTATGGCGTGATGGCACATGAAGAAAATGAATCCGCGAGAAGTAAGAAGGATGATGCAGAGAATGGGCATGGGGCTGGAGGAATTGCCCGGGGTCTTTAAGGTTACGCTACACATGAAAGGGAAGAACCTTGTGATTCCTGATCCGCAGATAACGGTTATGAAAATGAGCGGACAAACAATTTACCAAGTTGTCGGCGAGGCGACTGAAGAGTTGCCGGAAGCCCAGGCGGAAACAAAAATTGAAATATCAGATGAAGATGCACAGCTAGTTTCCGCCCAGACAGGAGTCAGCCTAGAGGTTGCCCGAAAAGCACTCGAGACCACGAAAGGGGACCTTGCTCAAGCGATCATGTTGTTGACAACTAAAGGGTGAATTTCTGATTACCGGTGGCAAACTGGCGATCATGGACATTCCAAGTATTGGACGGTTTAATCTTCCCAAATGCCCTCGTGAATAAGAGCAGCCGATTTCCATCGTATCCGCAAACGGGGCACTTGTCATGGAACCCATATTTTGTGGAATGGCAGTGCCAGCAATACGTAAAGTCTCTGGTAAAGGCGAAGAGCCCGATGTTGGCAGTTTCCATAATCCTTTTTGTGTAGTTAGCCAGGACTTCTTTCGTTGGGAAAGGTTCTTCAAGACGTATGTCCAAAAAATGCCCTCCCTTGGTGATGTGTTGGAAAGATTCTTCGACATTGAGCCTTTTCTTTAATGGTATCGGGGTCGTTAAAGGCAAGTTTGAGTGCTCCGTGTATATTGGTATCGATTTGGTCTTTACGTAACCGCTAACAAGATCGAGGTTAGTCAAACGGTAGGCCGACGGTTCAAAAGTGATGCTGGAAGCCAGAAGCCTCATTGAGGGCACGATTTGACGCGTATATTCGTTAATTGATTCGACAATTTTTTCGGAGAGCTTGAGAGCCTCATCGCTGTCCATGACGTCTAGCCCCGTATGATATTGGACGGCTTCTGGCAAGCCTACGTAGCTGATTATGCCTGAGCAGTCATTGAGCCGCAGGTAATTATTGCCACCCACTTCCTCTTTGAAAAGGGGCAATAGTCGATCTGAGCAGATCCTCTCTTCGATTATTTGGCGCTTTATCGACAACGCCTCCCTTGAGAGCTCGAGCAACTCCCGTAAACGTTCGAATAGCCTATCGTCGTCACCTTTAGCCTCGTATGCCACCCTAGGAAGGTTCATCGTTATGTTATCGAGCGTGCCCACGCGGAATGTCCCACTTTCCCAATCCTTCCAACTTGAATCAACGCGGGAGAGGTCACCATTGTAAAATACGTTCTCCGTTTGCCAAGGTAGCGATTGGTTCACGAAGTAGACGTTCCCGAACGTTTCAGCCAATCCATACGCTTTCTCCAGACAGCTTTCGCTATCGTCTGTGACTAGGGCTTTCTTCCTGATTTTTAGGAGGATGCTGGGGCTGAGGATAGGCTTGTCATGCCCGTCTGTTTCATTCATAACTTCCAAGAATAGCTCGAGAAAGTGTAGAGCCTCTTTCGAGTAGTCCCCATAAACCCCACCGTCTCCTTCAGGCAAGTAACACTTTACCCCTTGCAGGAATTGAGGTACTTCAAGTTCAACATTGACTGCTACCTGAGAGGCCCCGTTACCGCCATTACATGAGTTTAATTCGTACAGGAAGTCCCTTAAGTTTGACTTGACTTCGTCATCCTCCATTTTGACTATGTATGGGGATAAAAATATGTTGAAAAACCCTATTGATTGCGAATTTGAAACTAATTTGGAAGTAGTCCTGATTAGGCTATTAACGATATAAAGCGCGCCCTTCAATGTCCTCGGAGCGTAATGCGAGGGGTGCAAGAGGCCCTGACCGTCAGCAGGAATCTTGCCTTGGAGTATGGGGCGGATGTCGTGATGTATGTCAGCTGGCCTAAGCGCCCAATAATTGGCGTTATTTAGGTGCAAGGCGCCGCATAAGTGGGCATCGGCTATAGTCCTGGGCAATATTTTAAGGAGCGTATACTCCTCGAATACTGCATCGCCAGCGAGCGAGTGAACCTTCTCTGGGGACGGGTAATCCCTGAAAGCAGATCCCTTTATTGTGGTCGTTACATCATATACGGGCTGCCCTAGCCTAGTCAGGGCATGGCGGTACTCTTCCAAACCCTTTTCTAAGAGGATGGCATTGACGAACTCCCGAATCAGGGCTGCCGTCAGGTATCTCACTTGGAGCTTCTTTAACCGGTCCTCTGCCTCTTTCGAGATAGATTCCGCCAATTTTCTTGGAACTGACGCCTCCCTGATGAGGGCATCTATGATCTTCTTCCGGTCGAAAGGTTCGATTGTCAAACTTGACGTCCTAACGAGCATCTCGCCTTTTTTCCGCCGCACCGCATCTTCGACGCCATAGATGAAATTTGCAACATCCTGACCAAGGAGCGTTAAATAATATTTTCCTGATGCCTCATCCGCCTTGATCAGCTCGGCATCGGTCAGCATCCTAAGATGGTATCCAAACTTGCCAGCGTCGCTCTTTGGGTTCATCTCAAGCTTTCCCATGATCTCGGTGAATGAAAGCGGACCTTCCATGCTTATCAACTTAAGCACTTCTGCTCTTACCTCATTTGAAAGAGCTGACAGTATGGACTCGAGCAGATTCTTCGATGAGGACACGATGAGCACCAGAGATAGTTAGAACTGATTTGTCTAAAAAAGGTGTAGGTATTTAGATCGACGGCCTGAATTTAAGGGCGTATTCGATTATGCCCGCGTCTCCATCTTCGCATACTTTTCTGAAAACTGCCTCTACTGGCATTCCAATCCTAACTTCCTCAGGCTCAACATCGGTGATTTGAACGGTTACATTAGTTCCATCTTCGAGCTCAACCACTCCTAAAACATATGGAACCATCTTCTCGAACCCCTTGGGGGGGCTCCTAACTATCGTAAAGGTGACTACCCTGCCTCGCTCTGGCAGCTTGTACGCAATTAGTGAATCGCTTCCGCATTTAAGGCATTTCGCCCTTGGAGGATAGGAAACTGTTCCGCATTTTGTGCATCTGAACCCTTCAAAACGACTTCGCTCAGGCAGCTCCCTCCAATATCTTGGAACGGACATCATCTGGGCCTCCTCAAAACAGTAACAAACGTGCTAGAGCCGGATCCGCCTATGTTCTGAGCTACACCGATTTCAGCATCCTTAACTTGCCACTTGCCGGCTTTGTCGCTGAGTTGCATCGTAACTTCCGCTATCTGATACGCCCCCGTGGCGCCAACAGGGTGCCCCCTAGATTTCAGACCGCCGCTGGGGTTAATTACAACCTTGCCGCCTTCGGAAAATGCGCCGCTAGCGAGCATCTTTCCAAAT
>JANHAI010000088.1 GCA_024464205.1 Candidatus Methanomethylicia archaeon | reverse complement strand
CATATTCCATACACCAGTTGATTTTCATTCATACATGAATACCCCAATTATAAATTTTTCCTTCCTAGGACTTTTCAACGGAGCGAGCGCCGATCTGGAGATTGTTTCACTTTATTATCGATATTACGACGTGGGACGACGTGGAGATAACCCCATCTATGTTCGAGACGGACTCAAGGAAGCCGTCCAATTGCGACTGGGGCACTTGGGCGATTAAATCTATCTCCCCAGTCACCCGGAATACACTGAGGGCTGGGAGTTTCCGTATTTTTTCATACACGTGCTCCCTTTTGGATGGCTGTATCTTCATGAAGACGAATGCCTCGGCCGTCCCCACCCCAAGTGCCTGCAGGCCCTTCTCTGTGAGGTCTATGAACCCCCTCCCAGTCCTTATCATCCTCTCCTCGCGGAGGCGCCTGAGATGTATGTTCAGCGCCTGCCTCGTGAGCCCGATCTCCTTCGCCAACTCGCCTTGTCCTTTCTTGGCAGTGAAGACATTGGTGCTGGTGCTCATGCTGAACAAAAGGCGGAGAAGCTCGATCTGCCTCTCCGTCAAGGCTGGGCGGTCATCTATTGACAATGTGTGCTCCTCGCTTTACTTTTGTAAAGCTTTTTTTATTAAAGCTTTGGTCGCAATCCTCATTCCGCCAGGGTCCAACCCGCATGCGCCCGCTACGCCACAAATTATCAGTTTACGAATGTTCTTCTACTACATCCTGACAGCATAAGCATTGGGGGCTGTGCGCCAACCCCCTAATAATTGATATATATATCTATGGTTAGAACAATAGACTTACTCTATGCGATCAGACTGGGGGCTGGGGGGTCAATCATTGAGCATTACGCGGGGCTTTACGCTCTTACTCCTATTCTTGTTGGCAGGCGCCACTCTAAACCTCGCAACTCCATCAGCGCAGGCAACCGCCGTAGATGCAGGAGAAGATCAGGTCAGGCAGTGCATCTACCTGTTCTACGACGAGGGGTGCGAAGACTGCATCTTGGCGAATGCGTTCATTGCGAACTTGCAAAAGAACTATTCCATCGATGTCCACCGCTTCGAAGTCCACAACACCTCGAACTGGGAACTGATGGTCAAATTCTTCAATCACCACAACGTCACCGAGTACGATGTTCCTGCAGTATTCATTGGCAACGATGCCCTCATAATGCTCGACGAGATCGAGGCGAGGCTCCCTTCGCTCTTGGCGAACAACACCGGTTGGATGTGCCCCTCCTACAACTCCTCGATCCCGCCGTATACGCCGGCTTCGCCCCCGCTCCTGATCATATTCGGCTTGGCGTTCGCGGATTCCCTCAACCCGTGCGCGATATCCGTCCTCCTCCTACTCATGGTGACGATCTCGTTCTCGACGAGGGCTGTCTGGAAGACTGGAGGCGCCTATATCCTGGGTAATTTCATCGCCTACTTCCTCGTTGGTTACGGTCTGTTAGCGATACTTCAATACTTCAACCTGCCGCAGTACACGAGCAAAGTCGTGGCTGTCGCAGCAATAGCCCTCTCAGTATACGCCCTCGTTTCAAAGCTCCCGAGCCAAACGAGGCCCTTCATCAAGAAAGTGATCAATTCCATCTCCTCGCCGCTCTTCGCGTTCCCTGCAGGGATGGTCATCTCGCTGATCGAACTACCCTGCTCAGGGGGTCCATATTTCCTCGCTATGACGCTCATAAGCCAGTACAGGGTAACACAAGCAGAACTCTTCGGCTACCTCTTTCTATACAATCTGATCTTCGTCCTGCCACTAGTAGTTGTTCTTTCGCTCTATATGTTCCTGAGCAAGCCAGCCATACCGAAGCACCTCATAAGGTACGCTTCAGCAGTGATAATGCTGGTGGTAGGCGTAATCCTGCTGGTGATCTAGCAAAGTCTGTTGGCAGTCATCTGGAGACCGTGGCGGTCGCACTTACAGACCTCCCAGCCATCGATAAGTACGTCATCTGGAAGAGCAGTACGCTCATGTTGGCAGATGCGCCAGCCGTGAAGTTGCCAAGAGGGACTACGAAGCTGTAGCCTATCGCCTCTCCCCCATGCTGGGGGTCCGTGATGGTTGAGAAGTTGCTGGCCCTGAGAACGAAAGTATTCAGGTAAACAGTCGAATTATCAGCATCGAGGACTCTCAGTGTCACATAGCCGTTGGATGGCCCATTTACCATCTCGTCGTTCAATAGTGCAAAGGAGACCCTGTAACCGCCTTCTCCTGAATATTCCACGGCGAAGAAGAGAAAATGGTAGGGCTGTATCTCAGTTTGGAGCAGCCCACCGAGGATGCTCATGCCTAGTACAAGCGAAGCTACAAGGGCTGCTCCTAGTATGAAGTACCTGCCCTCTCCTTTCATGGGAAATCTTTTAGGGTTGTCCGCCATCCTGAGGCGCTCCATTTTGCCCTTTTAATGAATAATAGCGATCTTATATATGCAACCCAAGGCAGTGGCGACAGAAATGTTCTCGTCCTCTCAAAGCTTGCGCGATCGAGCGCAACCTCAATTTCTTTGAACTTTGACTTATCAAAATTGTATACATGTTAAACTGTTTATTTGTACTATTATAATTCAGAATTACAATAAAACAATTATTGATTATTTTAAATAAAAACAAATATGTTTTTATAATAGTTAAACTAATTATAATTTGCATTCCTTTACGGGGGAATGGGGGAGAGCGCCTTTTGGGGCGCGATGACACAAATACCAAAAATCGCTTCTATGGAAACGCTTTGCATCTCATCGGATGGTGGGCCGGCCCGGACTTGAACCGGGGACCACTGCCGTGTCAGGGCAGTATCCTAACCAAACTAGACGACCGGCCCTCCGTTTGATCGGATTAGGGGGATATAGATTAGCTTTGCTATATCTATTTTTCTAAGGGATCAGCCCTCAGATGGCGTGCTGGATAGCAAATCTTTAAGTTGATTGTGATGGCATGTATTGTTGTTGATATGTGCTGCCTGCGGGGCAGTTTTTGGAGAAGGGGGTTCCTATCATCAGCGCGAGCAATTATGACGAATGGGCCAAGGTTTACGACCTCATCTACGGGAAGTACTCGGAAGACCTCGAGTTTTACAAGATGGAAGCCAAGAAAGCGGGAGGACCCGTCCTTGAGGTAGGCTGCGGGACTGGCAGGATATACCTCGGCCTGCTTAAGGAAGGCATCGATGCGTATGGCATCGACATCTCAGAAGGCATGCTAAATTCTCTTAAGAAGAAGGCAACGGAAGAGAATTTGGTTCCGAAGATATACTTGGCTGACATGAGGGACTTCTCGCTTGGCATGGAATTCAACCTGATAATTGTCCCCTTCAGGTCGTTCCTTTACAACCTGAGCACCGAAGACCAGCTGAAGTCTCTGTCCAACTTCTATAGGCACCTGAAGCCCGGCGGGCGACTGATCCTGAACTTCTTCTACCCTGACCTCGAGAGGATGATGAGCTTCGGCAAGGAATCGGAGGACCTGTTGATAAGCGACACCGGGAACTATGTCTTGAGGGAGAAATCATACTTCGTCAACGAACCGGACCAGATAATCCAGACTGATGCCGTGATCTTCAAAGGCGGAGAGCTGTATTGGCAAGGAAGCTTCAGGCTTGCGCTAATATATAAGAAAGAGTTCGAGCTCCTCCTAAGGATCACTGGCTTCAGCAATTGGGTCGTCTACGGTAGCTTCGATTACAAGCCCCTGACGTCTTTCAAGCAGGAAATGATCTGGATAGTAGACAAGCTTTGAGCGCCAGCTCAAATGTCATTGCTGGCGCCTCTGCCCCTCAAAGGCTAATGTATTTGTAGGCCTCGTCCGCGCCCTCAAACGAGTACTTAACCTCTTTGAAACCTGAGCTGAGTGCCTTTACCTCTTCCCTTATCCTTGAGGGGTCCTCCCTGTCGATGACTGACCTCTTGATGAGCTTTGCCAGGATTGCCATCTCCCCCTCTTTCATGCCTATCCTCGTCACCTCTTGGGTGCCGAGCCTGACCCCTGAGCAGTCCTCTTCCGTCTTGTCGATGGGCAATGGGGTCTTCGTCGTTATTATGTTCGAGTCCTCGAGCCTCCTGGCGGTCGCGTCGCCATTATCGTTGGGCGCCCTGAATATAACCTGGTGAGACTTTGTGAAGCCATGTTTCGCACCGAGCACATCGACCCCGAGGTTGTAAAGCTCCTCTGCAAGCTTCTTCGAGTTCTTCACTATCTGGGTGCAGTAGTCGTTACCGAACGCGAGGAACTCGGCGAGCGCTACTGAGAGCCCCGCCACCCTATGGACATGGTGGTTGTTTACGAGCTGCCATGCTGCATTGTCGATCTCCGTGGCGTACTTCCCTTTGCTTACGATGATCCCCCCCTGGGGGCCGAAGAACGTCTTGTGGGTGCTGCCCGTCATTATCTCGACCCCTTCGTCGAGCGGATGCTGGAACACTCCCCCCGCGACGAGGCCCAGGACATGGGCAGCGTCATAGGCAACGATCGCACCCACCTCATCAGCTATCCTGCGAATCTCCCTCACAGGGTGCGGGAAGAGAATCTCGCTCGCCCCTAGGAGGACTATTCTCGGCTTCACCCTTGCAATTACCTTCTCTGCCTCGCCGACATCTATGTTCATTGAATCCATCGAGAACGGCAGGGGCACGAGACTTACCCCATGAATCTTTGAGCACTCCCTAAAGCTCGCGTGCCCGCCATCAATGACGCTCAGCGCCGTGACCACATCACCAGGCGCCGTCATAGAATTGAAGAGCACCAGGTTTGACATCGTCCCGGATATCG
>JANHAI010000087.1 GCA_024464205.1 Candidatus Methanomethylicia archaeon | reverse complement strand
GGACCTCTTGCTCGCCTCCATGGCATCAATGTGCCCATCTCGATGACTTCGGCGTGCTTTGCTGCGAAGGCAAATTCGCCTATTGCGGCCTCACCTGCCATCAGCTTGTAAGCATTGACCATTGACATGGAGATCTGCATGGCTGCCCATCGAGACATGGTTCCGCCGTCGCAGGTCATTGCGACTATGGTTGGCATGCGGCAGACTTGGTAGAGCTTCTTGCCCACTGCTGCCTTGAGCTGCTTGGCTTGGTCGGCCGGGAATTGCTTGTTTATGTCGATCCTGAATCGCTCGTCGATCTCATCTGCAAGCTCATCGTCTCCTGTGAACACCTTGACATAGCTGTCTGACACTAACCCTGGATGAGTCTCGACCATGTGCTCCTGTATGACTGCTGCGCCAGGCAGGGCGTGGTTGAGGACTTCCAAGTAGTGGTTTACTGTCTCTGGCGTTACTTCTTTGCCAAGGCGCTTCTGGAGAACCGTATGGGCAGCGTCTAGGCCGCTGATTACCGTCCTCCGGATGTCGTGCCACATCTGCTGCATCGCTGCATTATTGATGAAGTGGAGATCGTCTCCTTCGCAGTATATGTCAGTGCCTGAAATGCGGTAAGGCATAAGGACCCTCTGACCTAGGGGTATTCCGCCTAGGTGCATGTCAGGGTTGTAGAATGGGACGCCCCTTTCCTTTGCTAGCTTCTTGCCCCACTCGACGAATTCTCTCTTTCGTTTTGACTGCTTCCAGCCGTCATATATGTAGTACTTTGTATACTTCTCTTCTGGAGATTCTTTAAACTTCTTCCTCAATGCTTCAAGGAACATTCTTTTCTCTGTGCTCATTGCATTTTCCTCCTTAGATGCCCTTCACCTTGCTAGGGTCAAAGCCTGCCTCAGTCCTGAGCATGTGTAGCCTCTGGATGAAGCCCACCAGTTCTGTGTCCTTCCTGAAAGGATCGCCGTCGACCCTGAACTCGCTTGTCCTCTTCCTCAGCTCCTCTTCCTTCACTGGTTTGCCAACTGAGATTGGTGTATCTAGCGGTACGCCTATCTGGTCCTTGACATAGACAACGTTTCCACTCTTGTTGTCATAGACATATCTCTTGAGCATGTCGAACATTAGGCCATTCTCGTCCAGCCTGAGAGAGTGACCGTGGACTGTTGCACCCCTTACTGCGCTCCTCGCTGGATCAAAGATCTCAGTCTCGACCAGCTCTTTGGCTACTTTCTCGAGGTCGCGCTCCCTTGCTTCCAAAGGCACACGCCCTGAAAGAACACCAATGTCAACGCCCCGGTATCTTGTGTGACCTAGCCACGCCCTCATGTACGGCGTGAGTGGTGCGAAGTAGACGGAGTCGGTGAATTGTATGTACCTGATCCTGTCGCCTGCCTTAGCTCCTGGGGTTGGCTCAACCATTTCCCTAATTGGGCATGCAGGCTCTCCCATCTCAGCGAGCGGGGGATGAGTCGTCTTGTATGCTTCTCCGGGCACCCTGTGGCCCATTATTTTCACAAGTTCGTCGTCGCTGATCGTGCGGAGTTTCTCCAATTTGTACGATGGATCGATATACTTCTTCCTATTTGCTGCTACCTTGGACTTTCCAGGGTAGAATTGTGGTTTAAATCCTGCCATTGTTTAGACGCCTCCTTTAATGCTAACAGCTGCCTCATTAACGTATTTCAGTGGCTCCCTCAGCTCCGGAACCTCGCTTAGCACCTCACCAACAACGCCACTAATCTTCTCAGGTGTGTAGATTACAGTGCCTGCATCGAGTGCGACAGCTGCTGAAACGCAGGGGATTGTGAAGCCTTTGCTGTGCCTTGTGACGATGTGGTTTCCGTGGAACACGGCGGGGTTGCCTCCACCATAGATCGAGTGGCTGAAGAATGCCATTTCGACACCGGTACCTGCTACCCTTCCGAAGTCTACGCCAGGCAGACCGGTCTCCCTCTCAATGAGGTCGTTGAAGTATATGAACACTGATGGAGTGTGCTGCATTGCCCTTGCTGAACCGCAGGTCACCATAGTTCCTGCTAGCATACCTGCTGCGGCATAGGCATTCCAAAGGTTGAGGTCATCCGTGGTATATGGAACGTAACCTGACGATAGTTTATCCATTGGTTTTATGACCTTATCGGCAATGGCTCTCTTAACCGTGGATACGACCACGTCGCCGAGAGTTCCTGATTTGGCATTCTCTTTCACTATGTCGTACACCATGTTGTTGCCGTTCAGACCTTGGAATGCAAGGCCTAAGAGGTGAAGCCTTTCAAAGTTGCCAATAGCATCGCCCATTTCGAACATCGCAGCTTGCTCAAGTATCGAAGAAAGGGCTGCAGCATTCATTGCGTTCTTCTTGGTAATTAAGGCAATATGTGCACACGGAACATTCCGTAGTGCATAACCCATGCCTTCATTCTGTTGAGGCACGGAAAGTAGCGATGAAACGTTTCCACCCAACATCTCCATTGTCTGTGGGTATCTGCCCCACACAGCTGAATGTATAAGATCAGCGTTCCAAATGCTTACCTTGAAGTTCTCCACAATCGAGCAACAGAGGGCGGCAGCAGTTGAGGTAACACCGGTTGTGTATTCGACGCCAGCGTTTAGCCTCTTGGCGGGCACCTTCACCAGAAGGTGTTTTCCTCCCTTGAGGACCTTCACATCTGTGTCGTCGTCCTTTGAGACCTGCAAAGTTTTCTTCAGCGAGTCGGCGATGCTGTCTGCATTCTTAACCAGGTCAAGCTTAAGACTCCTTCCCTGGATGATGCACCACTTACCTCCCAATTCGCCTGTCGCTAAAGCTTTCTCAATACCCTCTAGATTCACTGTAACGCACTGTTTCACGAAAGAGACGATCTTTTGTATAGCTGGGTTCTGCAATGGACTCAATGCCTCCAAAGGAACTTTGGAAGCGAAGAGGCGGCCACGATCATCGTATAGCTCTATTTTATCGGTATATTTCGCCATAGGACTCCTCTCTAGAGTTTTGTTGCGGTCTATTTTAAGACCTGCGAATATTAAAAGATTGCCTAATCGCATTAAGTCGAAATTACAGTTCTGCTCAAAAAACCAGTTAATGTGCTGAAAAATGAGCGATCATGGCTTCGAGATGATCTTTTCCGCCAGAAGTGAAATCGAATCAGTGATTGAAGCCTCATCAACCTTTATAGTCATTATCGGGACGCGCACGAACTTCTCGATTATGCTAGCCACGATGTACGCGCAGACGATTCCATGGACCCTGTCGCGCTCAGCCTTTATAGCGCTAATTATCGCGTCTTCAATGCTGTTCGCAGGGTATTCCTTTATCACAATGTTCTTGCCCTTGATGAAGATCTTGTTCTTTGCGAAGATGTCCAATGATGCCCGGGCCGCGATTATCCCTATCACAAGGTCTCCCTCTGGCGATCTCTCTTTTGACTGGATGAAGCGGAAGATATCTCTCAGGGTCGAAAGGCGGAGGTCGCGACCTTCGTATATGATCTTGTTTATTGTGCTAATCGGTATCCCGGAGCCTTCACTGAGGTCGCGCGCTGAGATCCCGATCTTCTTCATCGTCGATCTCAGCGCTATTCCGAACTTTTCGTTTGATTCCAATGCTGCGTTTAACAGCTCCTCTGATGGTCGGATTTCCTCTGGCATGATTATAACACCTATAGCGAGGATATCTCCTCCTGGAGTGCGTTGAGAATCTTCTCCCTGTACGATATGAAGGGGGGGCTGAGCCTCGATCGTGGGTACGGGAGGTCGATCCTGATCGCTACTTTCAGCTTTGTTGGGCGCTTGGTCAACACAAACACGTCCTGGCCCAGGAATACAGCCTCATCGACGTTGTGTGTTATGAAGACGACCGTCTTTTGGAGTTTAGACCAGATGCTGAGCAGCTCCTTCTGTAATATCGATCTTGTTTGTGCATCTAGGTCGGCAAAGGGCTCATCCATCAAGATTATTTCAGGATCGACTGCGAGCGCCCTTGCAAGGGCGACCCTCTTCTTCATTCCACCTGATATTTGGTGTGGGAAGTATTGCTCGAAGCCCTCAAGCCCTACGAGGTCCAAGTATCTTTTTGCTGTAGCGTCAAGGTCGCCTTTCTTGTGGTTGATTTCCAATCCGAACTTCACGTTGTCTATAACGCTCTTCCAGGGAAGCAGCGAGTCCTCTTGGAAGATCACACCGAACTTTTGCTTCCTTGGATCAGGTTGGATCCCCTTCAAGAGTATCTTGCCTGATGTGGGCTGATCGAGCCCGCAGAGAAGCTTGAGCAGGGTCGTCTTGCCGCACCCTGAAGGGCCGACTATGCAGGCGAATTTGCCATCGTCCACTTCCATAGACAGGTTCTCAATGACGTCTATGCGTTCTTTGCCTGCAACGAATGACTTGGATACCGATTCAACAGAGATCAGGGAAGCCATAATATGCCTCCTTTCAAGCCCTTACCTCGACCCTCCACCTGAACATCCGCCTTTCTAGCAGGAGGAGAAGGTAGTTCATTACAAGGCCCACAATCCCAATAGTAATCATGCCAACAATAACGACATCGATCTGGAGTAGGTTCGCATATTTCAGTATGAGCCTGCCGAGCCCCAATGGCTCCCCTCCGATCATCTCGGCAGCGACTATGCACATCCACCCGATCCCGACCCCCACCCTTAGCCCATTCATTACTTCCGGTAGGGCGCTAGGGAATATTATCCTCCGAATAATAGAGTTGTTGCTTGCCCCAAAAGTCTTGGCCATGTTCACCATGGTAATTGATGTGCGTTTCACCCCAGCGATGGTGTCTAGGAGCACTGGGAAGAAGATTCCGATCCATATTATGAACACGTACCTGTTTATGCCAGTCAGCAAGATGATTGAGAGGGGGATCCATGCTA
>JANHAI010000086.1 GCA_024464205.1 Candidatus Methanomethylicia archaeon | reverse complement strand
GCGCCGCTTTTCCTGGCAAGGTTCACGAGCGCCTTCAGCTGCTCGCCCGATCTGACTACGTCGTCTGTGATGAGGACGCTGTCCTTCCTCTCTATCCCGCCCTTTGGGATGTAGAGCGATATCTGCATGCCCGCCTTCGAGACCGTGTACGTCTCTTCGAGGAAGTTCGTGACGCCTATCTCCTTCTCCTTCTTCGCATAGAGGAATGGGACGCCGAACGCGGCGGCTATGTGGACAGCCAGAGGTATCCCGTCCACTGCAACGGTCAGGACTTTGCTGACCCTCCTGCCTGCCAGCTTCTGGACCACGTGGTCGGCAATGTACCGTAGGAGGAGCGTGTCCCCGACTATCTTCGTGTTATCGAGGAAGCCGCCCTTGTCGAATGCCACCTTGTCCATTATGTGTCTGTTCACGTCGTAGCCTTTTTCGAGCTTCTCTAGGATCGCGGCCGCCCTGTCTGGGCCTGGGAGGATGTGCCCTTTCACATACCTGTTCAAAACGGTAATCGGTATGCCAGTCAGCCTCATCAGCTCCATGTAACTGCAGTCGCCCTTCGTGAGGCGGAGGAACTCTACTGCCCTGATCTGCTTCTTCAGGTTTTCGTAACGGGTGGCATCGCTCAATCTCTAGACCCTCCAACACTCATGCTATCTTAAGCCGCGGTGTTATTTTAATATTTTATATGCTCATTTAAAACCTCTCTTGCTGCTGACCGTCCCGGCGCTACCTTGGTATCTACCCGAGTATGGCCTGTCGGCCGGACTCGAGAGCCTGTGGAAGACAACTTGGGCGATGCGCTCCCCCTGCGATATCTCCACGATGCTCTCCCCGAAGTTGGCAATCGATAGCGTTAGTTGTCCCTTAAAGCCAGGGTCGATTATGGCAAAGCTTCCGAAGACGCCTTCCCTGGCGAAAGAGGACCTAATGAATATCTCCCCGCAGACGGCAGGGCCGAGCTCCAGACGCTCGACAGTATGCACCAGTGCTTGGCGACCTGGCTGCATCGAGAGAGGCGAGTTGGACCTGACGTCATAGCCAGCGGGGGAGAGGCATTCCCGCGAGAAGGGATCGATCACGAGCGACCCCTCGGCCATCGCTTCCAATATGCCGCGATCCGAGAGTGCAGTCATTTGCCATCACCGATATCGAGCCTGAACGGGACCGTGACCCCTATCTCGGCTAGGCCCTTATCGTAGACGCGCTCCACCGGATCCTCGAGGACATAGAGGGCGGTTTCGCAAAAGATCTCGGCCCTTCCTTCGATGAGGTGGCCCACCCAGACGCCTCTGTCGCTTCCGCACGATACATGGAGGTGGACAAACGGCGACCCACCCATCCTCGTGATGTTGCCGTTCCCAACGGCTTCGACATGGCCCTCTATCGATTTCTCGACGCCCTTCCTCAGTATGAGGCGACACTCCCGCATGGCCCCTATGAATGAGGCTATTATGGCTGCCCTGAGCCCCTCGCGCTCGGCAGCGGACGCTATCGATGATATCACCTCTTCGCCCTCGTCGATCCTCAAGATGAAGAACTGGCCACTCCTCATGGATTTCATGATTCTAGCCCCTCAATCATAATGCCATTAAAGAGTATTTAATCAATTGCCCCATAAGACCAATTAAATCTGATAAAATGACAGAAAATTACAGATCCAGCAGTTTTGTGCATAAAGGTTTAAATAGAAATAATTAATGTATTCTTTAATCTACCATTTCATGAGTATTCCTAATATTATGGTGGAATGTGGATTGGAAGTCCTGAAAAATTACATTAACGGCGAATGGGTTCCCTCGAGCGGGACCAAGACGCTCGATGTTGTGAACCCAGCTACTTTGGAGCTGCTCGCGAAGGTGCCGCTCTCGACAAAAGAGGACGTGGACGCTGCGGTCAAGGCAGCGAAGGAGGCTTTCTGGGAATGGCGATGCACGCCTCCGCTGACTAGGTCAAGGTACCTCTTCGAGTACAGGAACCTTCTCGACCAGAACTTTGAGAGGATCGCTGAGACGATAGTGAAGGAGCACGGTAAGACCCTAGACGAGGCAAGGGGGGACATAAAGAGGGGCATAGAGACGGTTGAGCTAGCATGCGGCGTGCCTTCGCTGATGCTTGGGACGATAGAGGAGGACGCTGCAAAAGAGATAGACGAGGCATGCGTCAAGGAGCCGTTGGGCGTCTGCGTCGGGCTTACCCCATACAACTTCCCCGCCATGATACCCCTTTGGTTCCTCCCCATGGCCGTAGCGTGCGGCAATACGTTTATCCTGAAGCCTTCAAGTCAGGTCCCGATCACAGCAAAGATCCTAGTGGAGCTTGCCGAGGAGGCGGGCTTCCCGCCAGGCGTCGTCAACCTTCTTCACGGGAGCAGGGACGTCTCAAATGCCCTCCTGGAGTCCCCAGACGTCAAGGCGGTCTCTTTTGTCGGTTCCTCGCCGGTCGCAAAGCACATTTACACTAAGTCTGCCCAAAATGGAAAGAGAGCGCAATGCCAGGGACAGGCCAAGAACTTCATAATAGTGATGCCGGACGCCAATATCGAGAAGACCGTTTCGGCATTGATAACTTCGGTCTGCGGCTGCGCAGGGCAGAGGTGCCTTGCGGGAGAGGTGATAGTGCCAGTGGGCGATATATACGAGCCTCTCAGGGACGCATATGTGGAAGCGGCGAGAAAACTGAGGGTCGGTTATGGTCTTGACCCCGAAACTCAGATGGGGCCGCTCGCCTCGAAGGAGCAGTGCGAGAAGGTGAAGTGGTACATACAGAAGGGGGTCGAGGAAGGCGCCAAGCTTCTCCTTGACGGCCGCCAGCTGAAGGTCGAGAAGTACCCCAATGGGTTCTTCGTTGGTCCTACTGTCTTGGACGAAGTTAAGCCTGGAACGACTGTCTTCAAAGATGAGATCTTCGGTCCTGTCGCCTGCATATCGAGGGCTCAGACCCTTGACGAGGCGATAAAGATGGCTAATACCTCGATCTACGGCAACGCTGCCTCAATATTCACAAGCAGCGGAAAGGCGGCAAGGGAGTTCGCTTACAAGATAGAGGCTGGGAACGTCGGGATCAACATCGGAGTGCCTGCCCCAATCGCGTTCTTCCCGTTTGCAGGGTGGAAGGATTCTTTCTACGGCGACCTACATGGCCAAGCCAAGGAAGGCATAGATTTCTACACTCAAGACAAGGTCCTGATAACCAGGTGGTTCTGATTGCAGCTTGGGACGTTCGGTGCGATACTCAAGTATGCGATAGAGATCGAGGGGAAGGCTGCAGAGTTCTACGCTAAGCTGTCTAGCAAGGCATCGGGCGACGCCAAGGCAGTCTTCTCTGACCTATCAAACGCCTCGAGCAAGAACGTGCAGGCTCTGGAGAGGACGAGGAGGATGGAGATGCAGGAGATGATCCTCGAGGCGATATCGGGCATTGACACCGAGAATTATGAGGTTCCTTGTGGCGAGGCTGAAGACGTAAAGGGTGCAATCGCCTGCGCAATCGAGATGGAGACGAAGGCAGCAAAGTTCTACAGCGATTCGGCATCAAAGCTCAGCTTCTTGGCGAATGTGAAGAGGTCCTTGGAGAAGGTCGGAAGAGAGAGGCTAGAGCGGGTAGAGAGGCTTAAAAAGATCGCATAGCGAATGACGTTTCTTGCCATCCCTCTCAGTAGCTTCCAGGCAAGCGCCCAGCCTCAGTTTTTCCTTCTCCTTAGGAAGTATTCAAACCATTTCCTGACCTCGACCACCAGGAATGCCATGATCGAGAGCATTATCACATAGATCCAGTGTTCGGCTGTCAACGGGACGGCGCTGAACCAGTCAGGTACTGCGTATATCGCTAGGAGCTGGAGCGTCAGTCCGATGCCAGCCCCTAAGAATATGTACTTGTTCATAGTGAAGCTTTTTCTTATGTTGAGCAAGAATGGCTCGCTCTCCTTCTGGGCCTGTATGCCATTGAACCACTGAGGCACAACGACTGCCGTGAACGTTATCGAAACGGCTACGGCATAGGAGTATACGCCGAGGAGGTACCTGAAGAGCTCGAAGCTCGCGTACCCCATTATTACCCCGAATGAAACTACCCTTAATAGCTGATCGCGATCGAAGAACTGCTTGCCGGGGGGCTTAGGTGAGCGATCCATGACGTTGCCTTCCTCACCAGTGAATGGGAATGTCTTATCCTGGACGCCGTCTGTGACGAGGTTTATCCAAAGGATCTGTATCGGGAGCAACGGGATCGGGAGTCCGGCGAATACAGCGAGCGTGTTTAAGATGATCTGGTGCAGGTTCGTCGATAGGAGGTAATAGATCACCTTCCTTATGTTGTCTGAGATCACCCTTCCCCTCTCTATGGCGTCTACGATCACTTTGAGGTTGTTATCGAGTATTATCATCTTCGAGACCGACTTTGCGGCCTCGGTGCCAGAGCCCATGGCGATTCCCAGGTCCGCTATCTTGAGGGCCGGAACATCGTTTACACCGTCTCCACTAACTGCAACGATCTCGCCCTTTTCTTGGAGGACCTTGACGACCCTATACTTGTCCTCCGGGAGGAACCTGGCGAGCACTGTTGTATTCTTCAGCGCAGAATATAGCTCGTCATCATTCAGGGCTGCCATCTCGCGCCCTGTAAGTATGCCGTCCCCCTCATTCCATATCCCCACGGATTTAGCGACGGCCTTCGCAGTCAGCGGGTAGTCTCCGGTTATCATCATTACCCTTATGCCGGCTTTCTTTGAGGTCTTGACGGCTTCGGCAACGCCCTCTTTAGGCGGATCCAGAAAACCGACCAGCCCGACGAGCGAGATCTCCCATTCGTCTGGGTTCTCTGATGTCCATTCGCCAGTCCCGAACGCGAGGACCCTGAGTCCTTCTGATGCCATCCTGTTCTGGGCGTCCTCGAA
>JANHAI010000085.1 GCA_024464205.1 Candidatus Methanomethylicia archaeon | reverse complement strand
AAGCCTTCCCTTTCGCCAATCTGCCTGACCATCTCCACTATGGCATCCGCGTCTCCCCATTTGAGTTCAAATCCAATATCCTCTTTTGAGATAAGGCCCTTCTCGTAACACTCCATGGCGAACGCTATCACGTTCCCCGTTGAAATGGTGTCGAGGCCATACCTGTTGCACAAGTCATTCGCCTTAGCAACAGATTGGAGGTCGCTGTTCATACAAAGCAATCCAAAAGCGGCAGCCGTCTCATATTCTGGACCCGCCCCCTCAAGGCCGGCGTATTTGCCCTCTTTGATCTTTATCTCCCGTCCGCAAGCGATGATGCATCTGTAGCACGAATACTGCTTTTCAAGTATCGTCTTCGCCATGGCCTCGCCACAAAGGCTATTCGCCCCGCCCTCCCACTCGCCCTTTGTGAAGTATTTAATAGGGACATCGCCGTATTCGTGCATCATCCCCATTATGCCATCTGTGCCATAAGATGCATAGATCTGGACGGTGGGGTGCGACCTTATCGTCACGTATATTTTCCTGAGAAATTCGCGTAGCTGCGCCTCTCTGGCAGCGGGGAAGACATTGATCCTTGTGCCCCTAACGACGATGGCTTTGAGCTTCTTTGATCCCATGACTGCACCAACGCCGCATCGCCCCGCTGCCCTCCCCTTGTCGTTCATGATTGAAGAGATGAGCGAAAGCCGCTCACCAGCGGGGCCTATACAAGCCACTTTTGCCTTCTGATCATCCAATTCCTTTTTGAGGCAATCTTCTGTCTTGTAAGTGTCCATCCCCCAGACTGTGGAAGCGTCCCTCAACTCACATTTCCCGTCCTTGATCCACAGCCAGACAGGGGCATTGGCCTTGCCAACAACAATAATGCCATCGAATCCCGCGAACTTGAGCTCAGGTCCCCAATATCCAGCTGAATGGGCCTCAGCCCATATGCCAGTAAGGGGGGATCTGGTGCAGACGCAGTACCTCCCGCAGGAAGGGCAAGTCGTGCCTGTCAATGGGCCCGTCATGAAAATGAGCATATTTCCAGGATCCAATGGTCCTATAGAAGGATCGAGCTCATCGTAAAGGATCCTCGCGCCAAGGGAGCTACCGCCGATGTACGTCCTCAATACATCGTTATTGAGGGCCTCAGTCTCTATGGTCTCGTCTCCCAAGTCAACACGAAGTATCTTGCCTGCGTATCCGCCAAGAGGAGGCATCTGCTATTTTCCCCCATTTTCCACTGGGTAGTCTTTCAACGCGTATTTCCCTTGGGATCGTCTTTCTGGGGCGCGATCTCCTTTTTCCCTTGCATGTAAGGGACGAGCACGTCCGGTATTCTTACGGTCCCGTCCTCCTCCTGGTAGTTCTCCATTATCGCCACAAGCGTTCTTTCAGTCGCCACGAGTGTGCTATTCAGCGTGTGAACGTATCTTGTAGGATCATTTGGCCTATCCCTGTACCTTATGTTAGATCTTACTGCCTGGTAAGAGGTGCAGTTGCTGCATGAGACCTCCTCCCTATATTTCCCTTGCCCGGGGAGCCAAGCCTCAAGGTCGTATTTTTTTGCGGCCACAGTCCCGAGGTCGCCAGAACAGACGTTGACGACCCTATAAGGCAGCTTTAAACTCTGGAAATATTCCTCGGCATTCTTGATCAGCAGCTCGTGCTCATCAGGCGATTCCTCAGGCCTGCAGAAGATGAACTGTTCGACCTTTTCGAACTGATGGACTCTGAAGATCCCTTTGGTATCCCTACCGTGCGCGCCAGCCTCTTTCCTGAAGCAGGGGCTGATTCCGCAGTATCTCAATGGCAGGTCTTTGCCGTTGAGAATTTCGCCTGAATGGAGCCCTAGCAGAGCATGCTCTGACGTCGCTAGAAGATACAGGTCTTCGCCCTCTATTTTGTAAATCGTATCTTCAAAATCGCTGAGCGCGACCGCCCCGTTAATTATTTCTTTTCTCATCATGTATGGCGGCTGGAAGGGGACGAAGCCCTTCTCGACCATGAAGTCCAGCCCATACCTTATTATAGCATAGTTCAGCCTGACGAGATCTTTCTTGAGATAATAAAATCTAGCGCCAGCCACTTTAGCAGCCCGATCAATATCAATCAAGTCGAGCATGCTTGCTATGTCTATATGATCTCTTGGTTTGAAATGAAACTCCCTTGGCCGTCCCCATGATCTAATGACGACATTTTCACTCTCGTCTTTCCCTATCGGGACGCTTTGTTCCATTATGTTAGGCAAGCGCATCAATATTAGATCCATCTTTTCCCTAGCCACCTTCATTGCGTCCTCCATGCTTCTGATCTTCTCCGGGATCATTTCGGCTTCCTTGATCTTCTGAGTCGCATCGTCACCGCTTTTCTTAAGCTTGGCGATCTCCTCGTTTATACGGTTCCTCTGGGCGCGCAGGTTCCCGACTTCAGTGAATAGCCTCCTCCATTCCTTGTCGCATTCTATCAAATCATCAAAAGATTTGAGGAGGCTTTCATCATTCCTGAGTGCTAAATTTTGACGCACCATCTCCGGGTGCTCCCTTATCATCTTCATCTCAATCATTTCAAATCCTCGTTTAAATTTTGTACAGTTTCTTGATAAGCTCTATCTGATCGGGGGGTATAAGTTTAGCTCCGCCAAAGAAATGCGCAACGAATGCCATCTTGGATATCTCCTCTAGGACCTCAATGGTCGTGATGGCCTCTATCAGATCGTATCCGACTGCAACCACGCCATGATTCTGCAGTATTACGGCTCTGTGGCCTAAAATATTTTCCCCGACTATTTCACCAAGTTCCTTTGTGCCAGGGTATCGGAAATTCAGGATAGGGACGTCTGCGAGCATCACAGCAGCCTCGAGGGTGATCGGCTCTATCTTTTTGCCTGCCAAAGCCATGCCTGTAGTGTAGGGGCTGTGCGTATGTATGACGGAATTCACGTCTCTCCTCCTTCTGTAGATGGCTGTGTGGAAATACCACTCCATTGAAGGCTTGAAGATGCCTTCAATGACATTTCCCTCCATGTCAATCTTCACGATGTCCTCTGGCTTGAGCTCTGGCTTGTATAGCCCGCTTGGCGTTATCAATACCTCATCAGAACCCTCAATGCGAACGCTCGCATTCCCTCCAACGCCAGTCATGAGCCCTCTGGAATGCAATGATACCATAGTCTTGATAAGCTGCGCTTTCAAGTCATCTTCTTCTAACGACATTGTTGCGCCCTCGTCTATGCGTAATAAGGCATGCCTTGATATCGTTTTCTTCTTTGGGGGTTTCAAAAAATGGCGAGATAAGCTTTTATCAGTTGCTTTGGTATCTTCAAGGGAGCGTGATTTAGACGAGCACCATTCGTGGACCCCCACTAAAAAATGAAAAGACCATGTATTGGGAGTTGGAGGTCCTCTTCCAGAGCCGCGAAAGGATAAGCACGAACATAAAGAAGCTCATGGGCGTCCTGAAGGACAACGGCATAATCGCAGCCAGGATCGCACGTCTCCAGGATAAGTGTGGCGCCGTTGGCTGTGCCATAATACTTAGCATCAAGGGCTTGACAACCGAGGGAATCATTAATGCTGTTAAAGATGCTTTTGGCAAAGAGATGGTCTCGATATCATCAAAGCCAATCTCGCGCGAATCGGCGCCCCCTCAAATTCCTGAAAAAACAGCAGCTTCGCTCAATGCCGAAGCATGGGGAATTTTGATAAGATCGTTTTCCGAGACCCTGGGGACTGGAGCTTCCACCTCATTATATACCGCAGGGATGGAGATTGGTGAGCTAAGCGCAAAAGGGTCCCTCCTCTCGCAACCGAAGCACGATCGCTTTCTCCTCTTTATGGAATGCCTTGAGTCATTCCAGAACAGTGGTTGGGGCAGTTACCAGATAGTAAAAAATGGACCCCTGCCCTATGATTTAGAGGTCAGGATGTTCAATTGCCTTGAATGCCGTGCCACGATGGCAATAAGTGGATACGATAGCCCATTCACCCGCGGTCACTTGACTGGCATGGTGCGCTGCCTCTTTAACGAAAACCTGACCGCAACCGAAAAAGCATGTATAAAGAAAGGAGACCCGTACTGCGCATTCATAATAGGATAAGCTTCGAGAGGGTTATTTTTGGATGGCATTGTGATTGTCAGGACTGGTGGAGAAATAGGAATAAAAAGTAAACCAGTCAAGCGTGAATATGGAGACATCCTTCTCAAATCTATAAAAGAATCTCTCAGGGAGCACTCAATACCGTTCTCGAGGATTTGGCGCGATTCCGGAAGGATCTACGTCTTGACCCCTGTTCCAAAGCTCGTGGCTGAACTCGCCTCAAGAACATTTGGAATCTCCTCAGTATCGCCAGGCCTCGCATTACCGTCCAATTATGATGAAATCGTAAAGGCTGGCATATCGTATGCGATGCAAGCATTGAGGCCCGGCACTTTTGCGGTAAGATGCAGGCGAGTCGGTGAGCACCCGTTCACGAGCCAGCAAATTGAAGCTGCGGTCGGGAAGGGGGCACTGGAAAAAGTCAAAGGGCTGAAGGTCGACCTGGACTCACCAGAGCAGGAGATTGGAATCGAGATCCGGAAGGATCTCGCTATTGTTTATGCTGAAACGATATATGGACCGGATGGCTTCCCGACAGGCACCCAAGATCCCTTCGTAGGGATGATAGACGAGACAGCGGAATCGGTGATCGCCTCCTGGAGCATCATGAAGAGGGGATCACCATTGGTGGCAGTGGCTTTAGGAGAGATCAATGATCAACGCATGCAGTCGAATCTTAATGCCTTGGCCAGATGGCTGCCAAAGAAGGGATACCGGTGCCTACTTTGCCCTCCCCCAGCCATTAAGCTCCAGAAGAGCGAACTCCGAACCCTGCATTACCTGATCGCTTTGCGTTATGCCATGAACAACCAAATCGGTG
>JANHAI010000084.1 GCA_024464205.1 Candidatus Methanomethylicia archaeon | reverse complement strand
TGCACCAATTACAAGATCATTGGCGGCTTTATTTATCGGTGTCCCTTTTTTGAACTGCTTCAGATGATGATTGCTATGCAATCAAAACGGGGCGAAGCAATGCATTTTCCGAGTTCGATCCAAGCGCGCCATCCGTTATGTGTCTAGCATTTCGCCTCAGAGCAGACCGGCGCTATTACGCGGAAAGGAAGCCTCCGTCCACGGGGATGACAGCCCCGTTAACATAGCTCGAGAGCCCGCTTGCGAGCACAAGAGCCATCAGGGCGACCTCGTCTGGTTTCCCGAATCTGCCGATTGGCAGCCTCGCATTGAACCTGATTCCATCGCCTATGAGTCCCACATCCATCTTCAGCAAACCCTTTGCGGCATCCTTTGTTCCTTTCGTCAGTATACCGCCTGGCACTAAGACATTGGCCCTGAATTTCCTGCCATACTCCTTGGCGATATCCCTTGTCAGCGCGATCACGCCGGCCTTTGAGGTGGTGTAGTGCATTAGACTTTCCTTGAATGGAAGGATCGCCTCTATTGTGCCGATGTTGATGATTATGCCGCCTTCCTCCCTCCTTGCCCTCACCATGTGCTGGCACATCCAGAAGACCGAATTGAAGTTGATGTCAAACACCTTTTCAAGGAACTCCTCGTCAACCTTGAGGAAATCCTTGAACGGATAAATTCCGGCGTTGTTGATCAATATGTCGGGCTCTTCCCTCTTTAGGGTCATCCAAAGGACATCGATCTCCTTCTTCTTTGATATGTCGACAACATGGCTCTTCACCCTGACGCCCTTTCCTGCGAGATCCTCCTTCACCTTTGACAGACTGGCTTCGTTGATGTCCACAAGGTCGAGCGCGGAACCTGCCTCAGCAAATCTGTATGCCATTGCCATGCCTATCCCCGCTGCAGCCCCGGTGATTAGGGTCTTCTTGCCATTCAGCGAGATGAGATCACGAAGAGGCAGCAGGTTTTCTTCCGACCGCAACATAAATACCACACTAATAGTATTCGGGCTTTGCAATAAAAGCTCATCCTGAAAAAAGGCAGAGCTGCTTTGGTGCCTGCCTTTGAGCCTCGTGAGTGTCGCACCGATCAAATAGTTTTTTGATAAATCTTTAGTGAGATGACTTTTATACCATGGGTGGATATATTATAATTGTCATGTTGTCGAAGCCCTTCATGGGTGCGCTCTCCGACAAGGTTGGGAGGAGACCTCCGATAGCCTTCGGTGCCGTAGTGATGGGGTTGCCCCTTTTTGGGATACCGTTCACAACGAATTATATAGCAATCATAGCCCTGACCATGGTTTATGGCCTCGGGTTCGCCATAGTGACCTCTTCCACACCAGCCCTTGCCAGCGAGGTTGTGTCAAAGGCATTCGTGGGCACGTCTATGGGATTCCTTAGCACCATCATGGATGTGGACCAGACTCTCGGTCCGATAATCAGCAGCTTCATCCTGGCTTCATTATTTGGGTACACAGGACTCTTCTTATCGCTGACCCTTATTCTTGTTTTCTCAAGCGCGGTCTCCCTTCTCTCGGGGGCTGGCAAGGGCATTCCCAAGGAAGAATGACTATTGCACGCTTACTGGTTGTTTTGAGCATTTCAAAGCGCATCGGGCACAACATATTTTTGTGGGTCACTTATTTATCCAGCTTCTTAAGAAAAATCCTTCTTTCCCTTCGATACATTTTCCCGAGTTCATTATTGTAATTTTCCTTAATCCGCTTTAACCTACAATTATTATAAAGTGCGTCAATGGCCCCCTTTGCCAAGACTTCGATGATTTTTCGTTCTTGGTCTTCTATTGGTCGCGCGGAGATGCCATCCACATTTTGTTTCCGCATTTCATCATTCCCCATGGAAGAATTTGCTTAAGGGATGGTAGAATCCGGCGCGGGTATCACGCCATCAGCAGAGGCCCAAAAGCATTGAACAAGTATCCTGTTAGAGTGGCGATTATAAATACTGTAAGTATGTATGCGGTGAGCAGCTTCCTTTTGAAAATAGCGGAGAGCAGGGTCATCTCAGGGATGCTTATGCCAGCTCCACCGATTATGAGCGCCATCATCGTGCCGAGCCCCATGCCCTTCTCGAAGAGGGCATAGCAGAGGGGTATCATCGTCTCAGTCCTGACATACATCGGGACCCCTAGCGCCGCCGCTATCGGCACGGCGAAGATGTTCGAGGGACCCGCATAGGTCGCGAGAAGGTCATCTGGGACAAAACCATAGATGAAAGCGCCTATTCCAACGCCAATCAGTAGATAGGGGACCATCCGCAGGTAAAGGTCCTTTGTGAAGCCCCAAGATGAAACCAATTTCGGCTTAACTCTGCCCAACAAGGTTGCCCTGGGAGGCGCCGCGGGAGGCTCTTCCTCATGACCGCCGACTACGCTCACCCTCTTCAGCTGCACCTTCAACCCCAGCCTGTCCAGCACGAACCCGGCGATTACTGCTCCGATGAAGGTAACCGCAATGTAGGAGATCGCCACTTTCGCGCCGAACATCACATAAAACAGGGAGAAGACCGCGGCATTCAGCACCCCCAGCGGGGATGCGATGAGGAAGGACATGGCTATTCGGAAGGGGATGCCCACTTTCAGGAGGCCTATCAGTGCGGGTATCGTTGAGCATGAGCAAAAGGGCAATATCCCGCCAAAGAGTGTCCCAAGCATGTTGCCTATGAGACCTTTGCCATATTTTGAGAGGATCCGCTCGACCTTCTGCGGCGAGACATAAGTAGTGAGCACTCCAATCAGGAAGCTTATGCCGAGGAAGAGGATGCTCAGCTCCAGGGCAATATAGACAAACCAGTACCCTGCCACGATCAGCCTGTCCCACAAGGTGGGTCACTTACCCACAGCAGCAATGGGATCCGGGTTGCTCGGACGCCAGCAAGCCCTTGGATTTCAGACTTTCCACACAATCTTTACAGACCCTTACAGTTCCCAGCTCTTTATGCTCGACCTCGACAACTTCTGCATCTGCCTTGCCGCAAATATCGCATTTGGATTCTTCCTCAGGCACGATCTTTACGCCACAGCATGAATTCTTTATAGCTCTTTTGAACATTTCTGATCACCATATATAGAGGGTCAATATATAGATGGGTAAGATATAAAGATGCCGAGCTGTCAGCAGCCATCTTTGATGACCCTGTCAAGGTATGGGACGACCTCGCGCCAAGTTGCGAATGCCACTTGGTAGGCGCCCTTCCCCTTCTCTGTCAGCTCGTAGACATTGCGCTTCCTCCCACCCGCGACCTCTGGCTTAACTCTGACATATCCTCCCTTAAGCAGCTCTTTCAGGATGGGGTAGATGGTACCAAAGGTGGGAGTGCAGCACCCCTTCGTGAATTCAGAGACCTTTCCCAGAAGAATATAGCCGTGGGCTGGCCCATTGTAAAGGGTCCGGAGTATGAGGAACTTCGAGAGCCCCATATTGATCAGGGACCGCCAGTACTCTTTGTCTTCCAATGATGAGGGAATAGAGCATCTCCCGTGGGATAGTTAGGCTTTGATTAAATTAAGCTTTGTTGAAGATTGAGATCTGATTGTGCCCGCACCCGAATGGGTATGGAATCGCAACTTGTATTTAGAATTCAATGGTATCTCATGGCAGAATTGATGGTGGTGGACTGGGTGGGATTTGAACCCACGACCCCCTGCGTGCAAGGCAGGTGATCTGCCGCTAATCTACCAGCCCATTATCTTTCATACAAAAGTCGCATGTCTTTTTTATGCATTTCGCGTCTTTTTTGGCAAAATAATTGACCTATTTCGGCTTGCTCCTGCCATCCTCGAGCATCCTGACTATCTCGATTCCACGTATCCGCCAGGCCCTGTTCGGCAGCCTTATCCCCTCAATCGCCCCCTTCTTTATCCACCACCTTACGAGCTTCCGATCGACAGAGAGCATCTGCGATACATGCTCGATTGGGTACAGCTTATGCGGGTCTATCCCGAAAGCCTCCATTATCGGGCTCATCCCTCCATTGCCGTCAATCTGTTGGGCATTTGGCTTTGCGTCAGTCTTGCTTTTATTGGATGGGGCCAATCTAATGCACCATGGATAATATTGTTCCGCCCTCCGACCTCATTAGTATTTCGGGTCTTTCAAAGAAAAAAGGATCATCAAGCATGCTATTCTCTGCCTTCGAGACATCATAAAATTAAACGTCGGATAGTGCCAAAGCCACGTGATCCCATGATCAATTGATGGTCATACCGCCTCTACTCCATGCCAACTCGTTTTTTCGTCAAAGAAGCTAGGATATTTCTTCAAGCAAATGCAAATTGTGATGATCTCCATAAATCAATAGGATTCCATGCTATTCATAATTAACTGGAATTCCTACCAATGATCACTCAAAAAAAGGCGGAAAATGGTTTTTTAAACCATCAAAAATATCATCAAGATTTATGTAGAGATGTAATATCTGATGATAAACATGGGCAGATCAGAAATAAATCTGATGGAGACTCCGCCCTTTGATTGATGGTGAAGTAAAGAAAACTGTTCTGAAAAAGGGGATGCGACTCAATCCTGGCTGATGGTTGGCGCACCCTGCCCATCGCGAGCCGATCAGCGGTCAGTGCGCTACTAAGCCAGGATGCTGTTCAGTGCACCATTGAAATTAGGTCTGTAAGGAGCGAATAGCCTGTGGCCCTCCGCCCAGCTCCCGGACCCACAATTGTGACGTCGCCCAAGCAATCGGTGGTGAAAGTGAGCGCATTGGTCACCCCCATTATGTTTGCCAACGGATCCTGGAGAGGGAGGCGCGTTGGCTTAACGCTCACTTCGAGCTTACCGTCAACCCTCTCAGCCCTCGCCATGAGCTTTATCCGCTCGCCCTTTGCCTTCGCGTCAAGGACTTCCTCAAGCGAGATCGTGCTGATGCCCTGCCTCGC
>JANHAI010000083.1 GCA_024464205.1 Candidatus Methanomethylicia archaeon | reverse complement strand
GGTCATAGGCGGTTCGAGCATGGGTGCCTTGAGGGCTGCAGAATTGGACGGGATGGGGATGATTGGCGTTGGAGAGATCTACAAGTGGTACAAGGAGGGCATACTGAATTCCGATGACGCAGTGGCGGTTGCTTTCAACCCCAATACACTCAAGCCAATATCTGAGCCTTTTGTCAATTTCTTAGCGACGGCAAAGGTGCTCACATCTCGCGGGCTGATATCCATGAGAGAGGGGGAGGAGATTTTGGAATCTGCCCGCCAGTTACCCTTCCAATTGAGGAATGTCTCGAGAGTTATACAAAAAGGAATCCAGAACGGGGCAGATGTCGAGAGGGGCAAAGAGTTGCTCCAGCTCCTTCGGCAATATTGGGTCGATCAAAAAAGGTTAGACGCTTTGGAGGTCGTAAAATGGGCTGCATCATTGAAGCACAAGGAAATCAACGGAGTCCATTAATAGTTTGATTTCTTTACAATTAACCTCAATTTGTTTATATATCGCGATTTTTTAGTTATTTTGTTCTGCCGGTGGCAATGATGGGCGAGCCTTTCATAATAATAGAGGGCGTTTCCAAGAAGTTCGGTGAGAACGAAGTTCTCCATAACATATCAATGACGATCAACGAAGGGGAGAGGGTCGGTTTCATTGGGAGGAGCGGATCCGGTAAAACAGTTTTGCTCTCGATGTTGAAAGGTTTAAGCGATTATGCCCCTACATCGGGCAGGATAATTTTCAGGGTGGCCGTCTGCGTTGAATGTGAGTATGTCGATGGTCCCAGTAAGGCAGGCAAGGTTTGCCCGCGGTGCTTTAGTAAAATGAGGCTCCATGAGATTGACATTTGGAACGAGGAAGGCCTATCGAAAAACGTGACTGCGAGAATAGCCATAATGTTCCAGCGGACTTTCGCCCTCTTCGGAAGCCTTACAGTTTATGAGAATCTAATTGAGGCCATTGGCAAAACATCATGCGAGGACGTTAATAAAAGAGCGATAGCGATCGCCAAGAGCGTAGGCCTCGAACACCGACTCATCCACACGGCGAGGGATCTCAGCGGAGGGGAAAAACAAAGGGTGGTCCTCGGAAGGCAGCTGGCAACAAACCCGATCCTGCTATTAGCTGACGAGCCAACAGGGACGCTAGATCCAATCAATGCAGAGATGATTTATAGGATATTGAAGAATGAGGCAAAAGAGGGAGGTATGACGCTCCTCGTCACTTCCCACCTTCCTGAGGCTGTGGAGGAGCTTTGTGAGAAAGCTGTTTTGCTTGAAGGCGGGAAAGTGGAGCTGACGGGTGATCCAAAGACTGTTATCGAGAAGTTCCTTTCTAAAGCAAGGGTTGAAGAAAAAACAGAAGAAGCGAAGACTGGGAATACGGTATTGAAAGTTAAGGATCTCAAGAAGCATTACTTCTCTATAGACAAAGGAGTTGTGAAAGCGCTGGACGGCGTCGATTTTGAGGTAAAGGAAAGGCAGATATTCGGAATCATTGGTCTGAGCGGTGCTGGGAAGACCACGCTCTCTAGGATCATATGCGGCGTAACGCCACCAACCGCAGGGACAGTCGATTTGAAATTGGGCGACGAGTGGATAAATATGCTCGAGCCCGGACCTCTCGGCAGAGGGCGAGCGACCCCTTACATTGGGCTTTTGCACCAGGAGTATACGCTTTATCCGCATAGGACCATATTAGAGAATCTGACTGACGCCATCGGGCTGGAGCTGCCGGATGAGTTCGCAAAGTTCAAAGCCCACAGCTCGCTCTCTGCAGCGGGTTTTGATGAGGCAAAGATAGAACAGATACTGAAGGCTTATCCGGATGAGCTGAGTGAAGGCGAAAGGCACAGAGTTGCGTTGGCGCAGGTGTTAATCAAAGAGCCGATAATAGTGATACTAGATGAGCCATCCGGAACAATGGATCCCATTACTCAGCAGGATGTAGCGCGGTCAATAAAGAACGCGAGGAATGAGATCGGCCAGACATTCATAATAGTGTCTCATGACCTCAATTTCGTATTGGCGACTTGCGAAGAAGTCATACTCATGAGAGATGGCAAGATAGTAGAGAGAGGCGATCCTGCTGAGATAGTCAAGCGATTGAAGCCAGAAGAGGAAAAAGGGCTAGTTAACTCCAAAAACTGATGTTTTTGAGAGGTCGAGGAAGACCTCGTTTTCATCCTTCAACGAAGCACTTATCACCCTTTTTTTTGTAAACGTGCCAACAACCTCGGCGCTGAATCCTGCGTCCCTGAAGAGCTTGAGCGATCGGTCGGTTTTTGAGGCAAAAATAAAGCCCATCGCGGGATATGAGATGAGCCATTCTGAGAGGGGCATGTCTTTTGGCTTCGGTATTCGAGTTAAATCGATTTCTGCGCCTGCGCGGCTTGCCTCGCAAAGCATCGCTAGGCTTCCTAAGATGCCTGGGGCGCTTATGTCGCGCGAGGCGGTAACGAGGCCATCGTTTATAGACGTCACTATTGTATCGATCATATGCTTCAGTGCATCCTTTGACTTGTTGAGTGTGCTATCGAAGCATTTGACCCATCCTTTAATCCCGAATGCACCATTTAGGTCAATGACCATTATGAGCTTGTCGCCGGGTTTAGCGTCGGTTCCTTTCGCTACGCGCTTTGCGATTCCTACGACCGCTGCGTCTATGGCCTCATACGTAGTATCAGGGTGAGTGTGGCCTTTAAGGAGCTTAAGATCATATTTGTCAAGGGCAGCTTTAATGCCCTCAGCGATCTTCTTCCTCGTATCCGCCCCTCCTGAAACAACATTCACATATCCTAATGGCTTTGCGCCCTTTACGACAACATCATTCACATTTACAAGCACGGAATAATACCCAGCAAACCATGGGTCAGCCTTTACAAGATCTTCCGTTATACCATCGGTCGAAACTACTATATGGAAGTCTTCTTTGATGTCAAGTATTCCAGCATCATCATAATCAGTTTCACCCAATATCTTGAGAACTTCGCCGATCTCGCCTTTTCTTTTAAGGCCCTTGTAATCTCTCGCAATCTGGAGGATGGCATTTAGGTTTTCCAAGGCTATTCCCTCAACCCGACAGAAAGGAAAAAGAGCGAGGATATAATAAACTTTTATGGGTGTCTGTTGTGGAGCTCAAAAAAGGAGCCGTTGTTACATATTTAAAGACTGGGACGACTGGAAAGATAGTCGATGTCCATAGGATCGATGGGAAGCTGTGGGCTGAGCTGGACACAACCGGCCTTCTTTATGAGGAGCATGTCCTGGAACCGATTAAAAGCAGTAAGGCAAATATTGAGAGGGTGGAGGACAAGAGTAACGCCCAAAAAGAAAAGCTTTCTAGAGACAAAAAAATAGAGAGCGCTCAGAAAGACATGAAGGATGAAGGCAAAATTGATACAAGTGGAGAAATCTGCGGTGCAGGATAGCAACCTCTACATGAGGGTTGCAGTCGTATTGGACAAATCCGGGACAATAATTGATCCCTGCAGGGTAATATATGACTTCAAGACCAAGGAGTGCCTCTTTCATATAAACACCCTCAGCTATGTTCTGGAGAGAGGGGCAGCTTTGGTGAACCTAAGGGGACCTCTGGAGGGACTTGCTTGCGGAAAATTGGACGGGATTAGTTTTAAAATCAGCTGTTGTGCCTTTTCCCCACCTCCTAAACTAGTCCCTGAGAGCACCATCACCAAGGAGATAATTGAAGGTGTGAGGGTAGCCATTAAGAATGCCACCTCCCATTGCGTATCGGATCTTGGGGCTTGCGCAGCGCTGATAGTTACCAAGTCAGGCGAGGTAACGCATGCGGTTGGACTTGGGGGGAGGCTTTACCCCGATGTTCGTGGGGCAGTTGCAGCGATGTGCGACAAGGGAGCGGAGATCTATTTGGCCACTGGCAATTGCCGTGAAATGACTTTGGAATGCGCAAAATCCCTAAACATCCCCGAGGGAAATGCAATTTTTGACGCGTCTCCTTACGATAAGATGCGGCTGGTTAGGAAGCTTAAGGGGCATTACGATATAGTGATTATGGTTGGGAATGATATAAACGACCTCACTGCAATGAGAGAGGCGGATATATCCGTTCTTGTGAAGAGGGATGGCAAGAATGGCAAAGAAACGATGGACTCATTCAAGGACATCGATTATATCGTGCGATCAATGCATGAAGTCGAGGGCATAGTCAACAAGGTCAGATCCGCTTGATCTCATAATAATGATTCTGGTATTCAGGATGGAAATGGGGCAAAGCCATTGAAAGTTCGCCCTCTAAAGATTTCAGGTTTTCTTCTTCGCTCCGATTCAGGATGGCTACCAGCCCCCTCGCACGCGCTTTTTTACAGAGGGCGCTGCACGGTATGAAGCCGGCTGTTGCCACGAATATCTTTTCGCCCTTCTGGCGCGGAAGCTTCATCAGTTCTTCGATATGGGATTTATCGATGCCATATCTGGTCTTCTCGGAGAATGACTTTATGCAGCAGTCAGGGTAATCGAGAAAATGCCCTATCTCTGCATCTGGGTCGATCTTTGAGAATACCCCAATCTGGCTTGATGTGTAAGGGTCTAGCGCTGGCCTTACGCCAGGAGCATATTTTCTTACGATCTCAAGCTGCGTCTCAAGGCGCGGGATTATGTCGAAGAGGCGGTCATCGGCAAACATAACAGAGATTCGGAGTGCGAACGTACTGAAGTCGCGGTATTTTTTGTTAATGCTTTCTGTGCTTGGGTTGATTGAGAGATCCTTGAGAATGCGATATATCCTGTTGAGGGAAAGAAGCCCTTTAGCTTCTTGCATTTTAAATCACAAAAAAAGAAAAAGGGGATGTTTAGTGTGGGATGATCAGGCTTCTCTCGCCAGCAGGCATGAATTCTCTCAACGCGCCCTTACCGAAGCAGAGCCTCGGGTGCGTGAAGTCGAATTTCAAGTCCTTGTCAGCGAAGGCGATCTTGATCAGCGGGTTTGTTGTCCACGCATCAGCCCT
>JANHAI010000082.1 GCA_024464205.1 Candidatus Methanomethylicia archaeon | reverse complement strand
GTGAGGCTGAATCGGCTCCCGCAATTAGGGCAGACGAGTACAGCGCTCATTTGCATGACCGTGTGAAATTCCTGCGCAGGGGATATAAAGCTGTCTGCGTTCTATTTTTCAGGCGATGATGTTGACAAAGCCCATAGTCATCAAGGCAGACGAGGACGAGGTCCTTGACATCGAGCTCGAGGAGGATTTCCTGAAGGCGAACGAGAGGATGGCCGCGCTAAACAGGCGGACCTTCGACAGGGCTGGAGCGAAGGCAATCGACTTCATGGGCTCGATCGGATCGGGCAAGACATCGGTAATAGAGCGGCTTGTCGAGGCCCTTAAGGGCAAGTACAAGGTGGGTGTCATAGCTGGCGACACGACCACCGCTATAGATGCTGAGAGGGTGGGAAGGCACGGCGTGCCCTCACTTCAGATAAACACCGGGAAGGAGTGCCACCTCGACGCACCCCTCGTGAGGAAGGCAGCGAAGAAGCTTCTCAGATACGGCGTCAACCTGGTGTTAATAGAGAATGTGGGGAACCTCATCTGCCCTGCCGAGTTCCCGCTTGGCGCCCACAAGAGGGCAGTGGTCGTCAGCGTGACCGAGGGCGAGTACATGATAAAGAAGAAGCAGGACATCTTCAGGGCGGCTGAGGTGGGGATAATAAACAAGAAGGACATGGCAGGCCCCATGGGCATCGATCCCCAGCAGCTCGTGAATGACGCCCTTGAGGCGAACCCGCGAATGAAGGTCGTCGTTACGAGCGCGCGCACAGGCGAGGGCATACCCGAGCTCGTAGAGGCGCTCGAACTCTGATCAAGCAGTCAGCGGTTGGGGCAGCCCTACCTTTTTTAATGGGCATTCCCAATTATATTTTGGCGGATGAAGTGACGACGGTCTCTATAGCTTCGGCGATGAGAGTTTGACAGGCGGGCTGACGCCAGCTTTTTCTTAACAAAAAAAGCCATGCAAAGAAAAATAGCTTCAACTTTATCGGTTTTTACGAGTAAAGGAATATATATTTCGGAGCGCTTTTTAACGCAAATCGTTTCGGGGAGGAAAAAGTAGTTGCTAAAGAAGATACTTGTTGCTAACAGGGGCGAGATCGCCCTTCGTGCCATCAGGGCATGCAAAGAAATGGGTATCAAGACAGTCGCTGTCTACTCGGAGGCAGACGCGAACGCAAAGTTCGTCTATTATGCTGACGAGGCCCACCTAATCGGCCCAGGACCGGCCGCGCAGAGCTACCTCAAGATGGAGAAGATCATCGAGGTGGCAAAGAAGACTGGTGCTGAGGGAATCCATCCGGGATACGGCTTCCTCGCGCAGAACGCAAAGTTCGTCAGGATGTGCGACGAGGCAGGCATCGAGTTCATCGGTCCAAAGGCTAACGCACAGGAGCTGCTCGGCGACAAGCTTGGCGCTCGGAGATCAATGAAGAAGGCGGGCATACCTATCGTCCCAGGAGCCCTGGATGCTGTCCAGGACGAGAAGGACGCGATGGCAGTCGCTGAAGAGGCTGGCTACCCTGTCATGGTCAAGCCTGCGGGGGGAGGAGGAGGCATCGGGATGCAGGTCTGCAGCTCCAAGGAGCAGCTGATGGAAGCCATAAAGAAGGCCCAGAGGCTCGCGGCGTCCGCCTTCTCGAGGCCAGAGGTCTACATAGAGAAGTACATCGAGAAGCCGAGGCACATCGAGATCCAGATAATTGCCGACAAGAAGGGCAACTGCATTTACTTGGGGGAGAGGGAGTGCTCGATCCAGAGGAGGCACCAGAAGCTAATCGAGGAAGCGCCATCCCCAGTCATGTACATTGATCCGGACCTGAGGAGGAGGATGGGGGAGACCGCAGTGAAGGTCGCCAAGGTAGCCGGCTACGAGAACGCCGGAACGTGCGAGTTCCTCTACTCCGACACCCTGAAGACTTTCTACTTCCTTGAGGTCAACAGCAGGCTCCAGGTGGAGCACCCGGTCACAGAGATGGTGACAGGGATCGACATCGTCAAGGAGCAGTACAGGGTCGCTTCAGGAGAGCCGCTGTCATACAAGCAGGAGGACGTCAAGATCACAGGGCACGCCATAGAGTGCAGGATCAACGCTGAGGACCCGCTGAACAACTTCGTCCCGTCGATAGGGCTCATCACAAACTACATAGAGCCTGGAGGACCAGGCATCAGGGTCGACGGCGGCATATACGCGGGCTACACCATTCCGCCATTCTACGACTCGCTCGCTGTGAAGCTCCTGACTTGGGGAAGGGACAGGAATGAGGCCATCGCAAGGATGAGCCGCGCCCTTGACGAATTCGTGATCGAAGGCATCCAGACGGTCATACCATTCCACAAGGTGATGATGAAGGACGAGGCATTCATCGCAGGCCACCTTCACACCGAGCTAATCGCAGAGAGGAACATACTCGACGGGGTGAAGGTGCAGGCCGAGGCTGATGCAGCTTGGAGGAAGAGCAAGGAGAACGTCCTCGCAAAACTAGCAGCCAAGCCGACAGAGGGCGCCCAGGCAGGGGCAACCGTGACAGACAAGAAGACGGTAGCGCTTGCTGCAGCGATCGCCTCCTACATACAGAGCAAGCCCCAGAGGCAGCCAGTCAGCAGTGGCTGGGTCGTCTCCGGAAGGGTCAAATCAGCCAGGTAAAGGTGTAACAAATGTCCAGATCCAATAAGTTCCAAATGAATATCGGGAATGTCCAGTACAGCGTTGACGTCAGCGAGAGGGCTTATGGTCTCTACGACGTCAAGGTGAACGACGAGGTCTTTAAGATCAGCATCGCAGACCTGATGTCGCCGTCGCTAAAGAGCGCGGCAGCAGGCCCTGGAGGCGCAGCTGGAGGTGCAGCTGCCGCTGGCGGTGGGAACATCAACGCTGCCATGCCGGGAACAGTCATGACAGTCAAGGTCAAGCCTGGCGACACTGTGAAGGTGGGCGACGTAGTCCTCACATTGGAGACAATGAAGATGGAGAACCCGATCAAGTCGACTAAAGCAGGCAAGGTCAAGGAAGTCAAGGTCGCTCCAGGGAAGTTCGTCAACGTAGGCGACACCCTCGTAGTGATCGAGTGAGCTTATGGAGGAATTGGTGACAAATGTCTGAACAACTTTCTGAAAAATTCAAAGAAGTGCTAGATCTTAGGGAGAAGGCAAAGCTCGGAGGCGGAACGGAAGCCATCGAGAAGCAGCACAAAGGTGGCAAGCTGACAGCGCGCGAGAGGATTGAGAAGCTCGTCGACAAGGGCAGCTTCGTCGAGGTCGACCAATTCGTAGTGCACAGGTGCTACGACTTCGACATGGAGAAGAAGAAGGCGCTTGGCGACGCCGTGGTTACGGGGTACGCCACCGTAGATGGCAGGCCGGTCTTCATCTACTCGCAGGACTTTACATTCGTAGGCGGATCGTTGAGCGAGATGCACGCCAAGAAGATCACGAAGATACAGGACATGGCGCTCAAGGCAGGCGCCCCGGTGATCGGGCTGAACGACTCAGGAGGCGCAAGGATCCAGGAAGGCATCAACTCGCTGGCAGGATACGGCGAGATCTTCTACAGGAACGTCCAGGCTTCTGGCGTGATCCCGCAGATAATCGCCATCATGGGCCCATGCGCCGGAGGCGCAGTCTACTCTCCAGCCCTTGCAGACTTCATTTTCATGGTCCGTAAGACAAGCTACATGTTCATCACTGGTCCCAAAGTGGTTAAGGCCGCTATCGGCGAAGACGTCTCGTTCGAGGTGCTCGGCGGAGCGGACTCCCACACCAAGCTGAGCGGTGTCGCCCACTTCGCGTGCGAGAACGATGAGGATTGCATAAAGCAGATCAAGACTTTGCTGAGCTATCTCCCGTCGAACAACATGGACGACGCACCGATAATCGAGTGCGCAGACCCGCCTGACCGCGCAGACGAGGAGCTGAACGAGGTCGTACCGGCTGACCCGAAGAAGCCATATGACGTCCACGACGTGATCAACCATGTCTTCGACAAGGGCTCGTTCTACGAGGTCCAGCCTAACTTTGCCATGAACGCTGTCGTCGGATTTGCGAGGCTCAACGGTAGGAGCATTGGCGTCGTGGCCAACCAGCCTATGATTTACGCTGGGTGCCTCGACATCGACTCTTCTGACAAGATAGCGAGGTTCGTGAGGACGTGCGATGCATTCAATATACCACTCGTGACCTTCGTCGACGTCCCAGGGTACCTCCCAGGGACAAAGCAGGAGCACGGCGGAGTGATCAGGCACGGCGCAAAGGTCATCTATGCCTACTCGGAGGCCACCGTCCCGAAGCTGACGGTCATAATGAGGAAGTCCTACGGAGGCGGCTACATCGCCATGTGCAGCAGGCACCTGGGGGCTGACGTCGTCTTCGCCTACCCAACAGCAGAGATCGCTGTAATGGGTCCGCAGGAGGCCATAGAGATCATCCACAGGAACGAGCTGATGAAAGCCAAGACCCCTGAGGAAGCAAAAGAGATCATAAGCAGGCTCGTCGCTGACTACAAGAACAAATTCGCCAACCCATACGTGGCATCCCAACTGGGCTATGTTGACGCCGTCATCCTGCCAAAGGAGACGCGCTTGGCGCTTACAAAAGCGCTCGAGGCCCTCATAACGAAGAGGGAGCTCAGCAGCAGGATCCCGAAGAAGCACGGTAACCTTCCAGCGTAGCCGATCAAGGCCATCTCTTTTTTCTTTTCTTTTTTATCTTATCTTTATTGCAGAAATTTGCACTTTTTATTTACATAACCGGGTACATTTTTCGACAGCGTAGCAGAATAAAACTACGTAATTCTTATTTACAAGATGCGACTTTCGGCTAAATATATAGGAGGAAGTTCAATGGAAAGACCACTCGAAGGAATAAGAGTACTTAGTCTGACAGGCGCCCTCTTTGGGCCATATTGCGGCATGGTCCTGGCGGATCTTGGCGCTGAAGTAATCAAGGTTGAGAGACCTGGAACTGGCGACATGAACAGGGAATGGGGGCCGTTCTTCCCTGGCGTCAATGGTCCTGACAAGAGCGCGTACT
>JANHAI010000081.1 GCA_024464205.1 Candidatus Methanomethylicia archaeon | reverse complement strand
GTGAGGTTGAGCTTTGCAGCGGCGACGGCTTTGTCTATCGCGAAGCGCATCTGCTTAGACTTGCCGATCCCGATGCCTATCATCCCGTCGTTGTTGCCCACGACGACGCCTATCTTGAACTTCGTTATCTCGCCCGCGTCGGTCTGCTTCTGGACGATGTTTACGTCGAGGACCTCATGCTTTATGTCGGGAAGCAGGGCATCGACTATCTCCGGCTCCTTGATCGGTATGTTGTTCTCGAAGACTTCCCTTATGCTGGTTATCTTACCTTCGACTACTTGCTTGCCTAGAGTTGTCCTAGGTATCCATTGGGTCTGTTGGTATGCCATCTCACTGCACCTCTTTGTCTATTGCCGCCTTTGCGGCCTTGAAATGCTCGGGCAAATTCTCTGGCTGAACTCCTTCCTCCAGATACTTTGAGAAGCGGGACTGGTACGCCGCTTGGTCTTCCTTCTGCAGTGCATCAGCGTACTTGGCGATATGCTCGCCAGTGATCCTGTCGTCTTCAGGCAGGACCTTTTCATCATGAGGCACCTCTAGGCCGCCGTCTATTGCCCCCTTCAGGGCAGCGTATATCCTGTTGGGCCCCGCGAGGTTGTATCCGTTTAGGTCGACTATTGCTGACTTCAGCCCTTTCTTGCCCGCCCTCTTGCCGAGAAGGTAGCCAGCCAGGTAGGCTGCCGGCAGGTTGCCTGTCCCAACCTTCCAGCCGAACTTCTTCAGCTCGGCCGTCGTCGCATGGCAGAGCACCCTGTCGCCCTCAATCTTTGCCTCGACGAGCTGGAGGGTGATGTGCTTGATGCTCCTCCTGATAACGAGCCGGAGTGACCCGCTGGAGATGAGGGCTTTCCGTAGCCTATAGTCTGTCCTCCCCTCGCGCCTCCTCCGGAAAACGACCCTGTAAATAGTTCCTCTTGCCATTTCCACTATCTCCTTGCCAAGTTGTGCTCCTCGATGTAAGACTTAAGCTGCCTCCTGTCGTGGAAAGCCCCGCCCTTGGCTTTCAGGTAGAGCATTCTGTAGGTCGCAGGGGTGATTATCTTCCTTCTCCTGAGCAGCCGGAGGAACTCCCTTATCGACCGGATCCTCCCTATCCACTCGTCTCCCGTGACCTTCCCCTTCCTGCTCCCAGGGCCCTTTCTGAGCCCCTTCTTCTTCTGGGCTTGGCTATGCCTTGCCCTCCCTTTGCTGACTCCTTCTTCTGGCCTCTTCCTGATAGCGCCGTCGTCTATGAGGGCGCGGATGTCGTCACGGGTGATCGCTGTACTCACGTCGTCGAAACGGGACTGATCTATCCAGACCCTTCCCTCCCCTACCTTGAGAACCTCTGCAGCTATCCTTCTCTGGTTCCTGAGACTCATCTTCCTTCAGCCTCCTTTCCAGAATCAGCGGAATCGTCCGATGCGCTTCCCTTCCCCTTGGCGGGTTCCTCATCAGCCTCATCCCAGCCGCTCTCCTCGGGAGCGGGTTGGGCTTCCTTCCCCTCTCCTGCGCGGGCGCCCTCCTCAGCCTCTCCTGTTTCTGCAGCTGTGCCTTCTTCGGTTCCAGCTTCAGCCTCTTCTTCAGCCTTACCCTCTTCTTTCGCCTCAGCTGCCTCTTCTTCTTTCTTCGGTTTTTCTGACTTCCTTATGTTAACTACCTTGAGCCCCTTCTCCTGTGCAGCCTTGATGATCTCCAGGCGCTTCTTGGTCCCTACAGCCTTTGCTATGCGTATGGCGTTGACTGCAGGGTCTATCCCTTCGAGATCAGACACATTGAATGCGGTGACCTCGACCAGCCCTTTCGGATTCAGCCCTCTCGCCTCAACGGGACCGCGGTAGCCTGTCTCCACTATTGGCATCCGGCTCTTCTTCTTCAGCCTCATCTTTGATCTGATGCCCTTGCTGCTCCGCCACTTGTCCCCGAGACGCGGGAACCTGAAGTCCTCAGACCTCCTGAACTCAGGGCGCTTGGCTGCGATCTTCTTCCTTATCTTGATGGCGCGCGCGTCGCCTCTCGGCGTTTTGGCGTCTTTCTTTTGGCTCTCCTCTGGGTTTGACACTGATCACTCCCTCCCTGAAACGTATACGCCGTCCTGGAATACCCTGGGATCCATCTTCTTGACGTGCGTGGCAATGTGGATGTTCGCCGCCGTCTGGCCGATCTCCTCTTTGTCGACGCCCTCGAGGACGAGCTCGTCCCCCTGAACGGTGACCTTGACATTCCCAACTATCTTTGCGGTCCTCTTAGACCGCTCTCCCATGAAGTTCTCGATCAAGACGTCCTTGCCCTGCACTTTCACAGTTATGGGGAAGTGCGCATAGATCACTTTCATGCGGTAGGTGTGGCCAACGCTCACACCCTTGAACATGTTCCTCAGGTGCGCGGCCACGGTGCCCACTAGCGCTTTCAACCTCTTACCTTTTGCCGGGGCGAGGATCTTGATTTCGCCTCCGCCGACCGAGATGTCGAGCCTGGTGTGGGCGAAGTCCCTTGAAACCTTCCCCTTCGGCCCAGAGACAGAGATCGTCGATCCCTTCTGCTCCACCTGGATCCCCTCGGGGATCTTGACCGTGATGCTTGTAAATTCCGACATGTGCTTCACACCTCAGTAGACGTACGCCATCAGCCTTCCGCCTAGCTTCTGGGCGAGGGCCTCTTTGTGCGTCATTATCCCTTTGGATGTCGTGAGTATGAGGAAGCCAATGTCCTTTCCTGGCAGGTAGTTCCTTGCCCATTCCTCGAGCTCAGAGTGATCGACGGCGAAGTAAGGCTTGATCACGCCGCACTTGTTTATGCGGCCGAGGAGCTGTATCCTCAGCTTGCCTAGCCTTCCATCGTCGATGAACTCGAATTCGCCCACATAGCCCGCCTTCTGGAGCGTCCTGAGGACGTTTGCAATGACCTTCGGGGCCGGCGTCACTATGCACTCGCTCTTGCCCCTCTCTTCGCTGTTCATTATATTCACCAGAGCGTTTGCGAGAGGATCTTGAACCCACATCTTCTATCACCAGATCACAGGTATTTCTTGAAGCCGAGCGTCTCGGCCGATTCCCTGAAGCATTGCCTGCAGAGATTGAGGTTGTATCTCCTGATTATCGTGCTCCCCTTCGACCCGCAGCGCTTGCAGCGCCTGCTGCCTTTGCCGAATTTCCTTTCCTTTGGCTTATGGTACTTTCCCACGTCTATTCCTCCTCAATAATAGTAAGCCCGAAGCGGTCCTTCATGAATGCCATCGATTCTTCCTTGCCTACCCGCTGATCGTCGCCTATCTTGCCTGGCCTCTGCGACCGCCGAGCGACCCTGTATCCGGGCCTCTCGAGGACTATGCAGACGTTCATGCCGAAGATCCCGAGCAGCGGGTCATATTTAGTACCCGGGAGGTTGATGTGCTCCTTGATCCCGAAAGAGACGTTGCCGTAATCGTCAAAGCAGCTGCTCTTTATCCTGTTCTTCGTGGACTCGAAAGCGCGCTTAAGAAAGTCTTCGGCCTGCTCTTCCCTCAATGTCGCGACGCAGGCTATGTTCTCCCCTTTCCTTACGCCAAACTCCCTGATGGATTTCTTTGCTTTCCTTGGGCAGGGCTTCACGCCTGTGATGGACTTCATCACGGTCATGGCTTTCTCAAGCTTCTCCCCGCCCTCTCCAAGCCCCATATTGACGACTACTTTACCTATCCTTACCTCTCGCATGGGGTTCGATATGCCGCTCTCAGCGGCCTTAGCACCCTCGGACATTTTATGCCACTTCTCCAGTTCCACTGATGTTGATTATCGGACTTCCCTTACCTATCGGGAATAGATACTTAAGGATGACGGTGACCATCGCATCCCCGATTATGACCTTGGCCGGCTTCTCCGGATCCCTGTTCGGTATGCTCTCGCTAAGGACGCCATAGCTGCCGATGTTAGTCCCGCCTATTACCGCCACGTAGGTGTCTGCCTCCATCGGTATGCTCTCGAGTATCTGCCCGTCTGGCAGGGAGATCTTGAGGGCGTCGAATGGGCGGTAGCCAAGCTGGATGTTGAACGGGTCGTCGACCTTTAGCGTGATTGATCTCCCGTCGTGCGTGTTAAGCTGGACGGATTTGTTCTTGAGCGTCCTCTTTCCCTGGATCCTTACGAGCTTGAAAGATGCCTCCTCAGCAGTGATCTTTGTTAGGGCGAGCTTGTTGATCTTGTCCGGTACGACCCTGTAGTACGAGTCGGATGATTTCAGGTAGATCACGTCCATTAGACCAACAGGAAGCTTGTGGTCAACCCTCACTTTCCCGTCAACAAGGATCCTCCCCTCGGCCAAGACCCTCTTTGCCTCCGCAACGGTCTTCACAACCTTGAGTACGTCCCTGAGGACCACGCCGAGCGGGATTGACTCCCTCAGCGGGTGCGGCCCTGCGGATGGCCTGATTGTGAACGCGTGATCCTTGATCCTGATTGGCCAGAACCTCGGCGCCTCATATGTTGTCAGGTGTCTTGTCATTTTTTATACCCTCTTCAGTCACTTTCCTTCTCCTTTTCATCATCATCCTTCACTTTCGACTTCTTCCCCTCGAGCCGTCTCTTCCTGTCCTTGTCGGAGAGGTCGAGTTTGGTTACCATGACTTTCGACGGGGAGATCATTACCGGCTTTGTTGTGCCATCCATCTTCTTCATCGTGACCCCTTCTATCGTTATCCTGCCTTCCGACGTCATTATGCCGCTGACTTTCCCCTCATGCCCCTTGTAGTCCCCCCGAGTGACCGTTACTGTGTCGCCCTTCCTCAGGCCGACGCTCCTCCTGCCGTATTGGTCCCTCAGGTCCTTTGACAGGTGCGCAGTCATTGACTTTGCCCTCATAGCGAAGGAAGACTGCGAGATCCTCTGCAACTTTGGTTTTGTGGTTTTCAAGATTGACACCCTCTCAGATCACCATTGACGAAAGACCGGCTACCTTTGGCCACCGCTCAGCTGCCTCCTTTGCGACTGGGCCTCTGATCTCGGTCCCTTTCGTCTCCCCCTCTTCAGTCACGATGACGCCGGCGTTGTCCTCGAACTGGATCCAGGTGCCGTCCATCCTCCTGAAGGGCTTCCTCTGCC